>NZ_JBEXTV010000051.1:0-60291 GCF_040628835.1 Streptomyces sp. NPDC006134
GTCCGCGATGATGCGACCGGGACCTTCGAGGGACTACTACCTCAAGAAACGCGCCGAGGGCCTGATCCACACGCAGGCATTGCTCGCACTCGCCCGCCGACGGGTCAACGTGCTGTGGGCGATGCTGCGCGACAAGAGGCTGTTCACCTCCGTCCCGCCGGTCACGCAGGCGGCTTGACACGATCATTGAGATTCTCCTGAGGGGTGCGAGAGGGTGCCGCCTGTGGCGGCGGGGTGGTGCCGCTCGGTCGTGGGGCCCGGTGCTGCGCCCCGCCCGGTCCCGGGGAGGTCACGAGAGGCGGTTGTGGGTGACGGTCGGCCGCGCCGCGGGAGCGGCCCTGGTCCCGCGGCGCCGGTGAGGACCGTGGTTCAGTGGTGGACGGCGGTCCGCTGCTGTTCGGCGGGTACGGAAGCCGTGACGACAGCGCTGGGGACACCGCTGCCGCGCCGCTCCAGGGCGGCTGAGACGACGGCGAGGACCAGGGCGGCCGCGGCCAGGACGGCACCGACCCAGTTGGGGGCGGTGTAACCGAGGCCCGCCGCGATGACCAGGCCGCCGAGCCATGCCGCCAGCGCGTTGCCGAGGTTGAAGGCTCCGATATTCACCGCCGACGCCAGCGTCGGAGCGCCGTGCGCCTGGTCCAGGACGCGCTTCTGCAGCGGCGGCACGGTGGCGAACCCGAGTGCGCCGATCAGCGTGATGGTCACGGCGGCCGCGATCTTGTCGTGTGCGGTGAGCGTGAAGAGCGCGAGGACGAGGGCGAGGGCGCCCAGCGAGACGTAGAGCATGGGCATCAGCGCCCGGTCGGCGAACTTGCCGCCGACGAGGTTGCCGCCGACCATGCCGAGGCCGAAGAGGACCAGCAGCCAGGTGACGGAGCCGTCGGCGAAGCCCGCGGCGTGCGTCATCATCGGCGCGATGTAGGTGATGGCGGCGAAGACCCCGCCGAAGCCGAGGACGGTCATCGCCATGGCGAGCAGTACCTGGACGTTCCTGAACGCGGCCAGCTCGTGCCGCAGGTGCACGCCGTCCTGCTTGGGCAGGTCGGGAACCAGCTTCGCGATGCCGGCCAGGCCGATCACACCGAGGGCGGCGACGAGGGCGAAGGTGACGCGCCAGCCGAGGGACTGCCCGACGAGCGTGCCGAGGGGGACACCGACGACGTTGGCGACGGTCAGCCCGGTGAACATCATCGCGATCGCACCGGCCTTCTTGTCGGGCGCGACCAGGTCCGCGGCGACGACCGAGCCGATGCCGAAGAACGCGCCGTGGGCGAGCGAGGCGACCACACGGCCGATCAGCATGACCCCGAAGACGGGGGCGAGGGCGGAGAGCAGATTGCCGGCGATGAACAGGACCATCAGCAGCATCAGCATCCGCTTGCGCGAGATCTTGGTGCCCAGCACGGTCATCAGCGGAGCGCCGAACATCACGCCGAGCGCGTAGCCGGTCACCAGGAAGCCTGCCGTGGGGATGGAGACCCCGAAGTCACCCGCGACCTCGGGCAGCAAACCCATGATCACGAATTCGGTCGTTCCGATCCCGAAGGCCCCGATCGCGAGGGCCAAGAGCGCGAGAGGCATGGGGGTACACCTTCCCAAACGATTGCAGGAGCGCCTTACATGCGCTCACAATAGTTGCAGACGCTGGATATGGGCAAGCGCAGGCTATTGCGTGCCTGCCCTATCCTGGATTCCAGCCGCTCCGGGACGGAGGAAACGCCAATGACAGCGACAGACCCCGCGCTCACCGCCCTCGCCCAGGGCTGGTGCGCCCTGTCCCTGCTGCACGGGAGGATCGAGGCGCACATCGAACGCGCACTGCAGGCCCGGCACGGCCTGAGTGTGCGGGAGTACTCCCTGCTCGACGTGTTGAGCCGACAGCACGACGGGGACGGGGGCCATCTGCAGATGAAGCAGGTCGCCGACGCGGTCGTCCTGAGCCAGAGCGCCACCACCCGTCTGGTCAGCCGACTGGAAGACCGGGGCCTGCTGGAGCGGTACCTCTGCCCCACCGACCGCCGCGGCATCTACACGAACGTCACCGAAGCGGGCCTCGAACTCCTGGGAGAGGCCCGTCCGACGAACGACGCCGCGCTGCGTGAGGCGCTGGACGAGGCGGCCGAGAACCCGGATCTCGCCCCACTGGTCCGGGCCGTGGAGACGCTGAAGGCACCGGTGCCCGCCTAGGCCGTACCGCCCCGCCCTTCACTGCGTAGAGTGCGGCCATGAGAGATCTTGAAATACGGCCTGCGACCGAGGAGGACGTCCCGGCCATCGTCGCGATGCTCGCCGACGACCCTCTGGGCGCCCAGCGCGAGTCGCCCGATGACCTGGCCCCTTATCTCCCGGCCTTCAAACGCCTCAGCGATGACCCGAACCAGCATCTGATGGTGGCCGTGCGCGAGGAGCGTGTCGTCGGCACGCTCCATCTCACGATCATCCCGGGCCTGTCCCGTCGCGGCGCCCTCCGGTCGCTCATCGAGGCCGTGCGCGTCCACGCCGACGAACGCGGCAACGGCCTGGGGACGCAGCTCATCGAGTGGGCGATCGCCGAATCGCGGCGGCAGAACTGCCAGTTGGTGCAGCTGACCTCCGACAAAAGCCGTACCGACGCGCACCGCTTCTACGAACGGCTCGGCTTCACGGCCTCGCACGTGGGCTTCAAGCTCGCCCTGTGAACGCGGCGAGGGCACCCTGTTCCACGTGAAACCGGGCACCCTCGCCCCTGCGGTCCGCTAGCCGATGCCCCGCCACCCCTCGGGGTCCACTCCGCCCGGCACCGGAGCCGTCTCGTCGTACGGCCGGCGGGTGAACACGAACGATCCCAGGTCGAGATGGCTCAGGCTTCCGTCCGGCCGCCGCACGGCACGCAAGGTCTCTCCGGCGTAGTAGCCCTCCAGCCCGGTCCAGGTGTCCTCGCTGTCACGCCGGAAGCGCGAGCGCCGACCGCTTCCGGACAGCGGCTCCAGCGACACCACCCCGTCGGCCGCCAGCCGGAGCGCGAAGGCATGCGTCCCCCAGTACCACGGGCCTGCCAGTTCCAGAACGGACGTCTCGACATCGGCCATCGGCCGCCACGGCTCGGGAATCCGCGGCTCTGCCTCGGCGACGGTGCGGACCAGATCCGCACCCACCAGGGACAGCAGCGGACCAGAGGTGCAGTTGGCCAGGACCACGGCCGCAACGTCGTCCTCCACGCTGAGCGTGAGGTTGGCCAGGAAGCCCGGCAGCGAGCCGGAATGCCCCACCAGCAGCCGCCCGTCCCGGCTCTGGATCTGCAGGCCCAGCCCATAGGTCACGCCGTCCACGACATCCGCCGCCTCGGCCGGCGCCGCAGGCGTCCGCATCTCCCGCACGGTCCGCGCGCCGAGCACCCGGTCGTCGCCCTTCGCCAGGAAAGCGGCGAACCGCGCCAGGTCACCGGTGGTCGACCACAGCTGGCCGGCCGGCGCCATCCGTCCGAGATCCTCGGTGGGCTCGGGCAGGATGACGTCGGCCCACGGATGCACCGCCCAGCCACCCGCGTGCGGTGCCTGCGGACGTGTGCTCGTACGGTCCAGGCCCAGGGGTTCGAGCACCTCTGCCCTGAGCACCTCCTCCCAGGGAGCACCGCGCAACTTCTCGACCAGCGCGCCCAGCAGCGTGTAACCGGGGTTCGAGTAGTGGAACCTGCGGCCGACCGGGTGCCGGAAGGGCTGTTCGCCCACCACGTCGGCGAGTTCGGGACGCAGGGTGCCGGGGGTCCGTTCCCACCACGGCGCCGGCGACTCGGCGGCAAGGCCACCCGTGTGAGCGAGCAGCTCGGCGATCGTCGCCTCTCCCGCGCCCGTCTCCGGCAGATGCTTCTCCAGTGGGTCACCGAGATCGAGCAAGCCCTCGTCACGCAGCCGCAGCACCAGCACGGCGGTGAAGGTCTTGGTGATCGAGCCGATCCGGTACTGCACGTTCTCGTCCGGGCCGTGCCCGTCCACCGAGGTCCGTGCCCCGTGCCACACCGCCCGCCCGTCCCGTACGACCGCGGCGACCAACGACGGCGCACGCCCTTCGGCCTGGGCGACGGCGATCCGGTGCAGCAGCGCACGGCGGGTTCCGGGAAGCAGCTCTGCGTGAGGTGTTCCGGGAAACAGATCTTCGTGGGATGACGTCATGTCCCTCAGTCCATCCGCCCGCGCGTCCCGCGTCGAGCCGATTTCCCGGGGCATGTGGAGTATCACCGCTCACGACATATCGATCTTGCGTGACCTGGGCGCTCTTGGCTGCCTCACAGCCTTGTCACCCATGATCAGTCTCAAATCCGTGGCATTTCCTCGCAAGGGCGAGGCCGAGATCGGGTGGCTTGCCCGTGTCGGCCGAGCGCACCTCGCTGAGCCCTGCGCGCGAGGACTACCTGCGAGCCCGGATCGCGCACCGATGAGTTTCCCTCGCCGCGCTGGTCTATACGCCGGATGCCCACGGACGGAAGGCTGGGCCATGCGGAAACTGATCTACGGCATGAACCTGTCCCTGGACGGTTACATCGCCGCGGCAGGCGACGACATCGGCTGGAGCGGACCACCGAGCCACGAGCTGTTCCAGTGGTGGCTCGTCCACGAGCAGGCGAGTGGCCTGTCGCTGTACGGGCGCAAGCTGTGGGAGACGATGAGCTCCTACTGGCCGACCGGCGACCAGCAGCCCGACGCCACCCCGGCGGAGATCGAGTTCGCGCGGAACTGGCGGGACACGCCGAAGGTGGTGTTCTCCTCGACGATCGACAGGGTCGACTGGAACACCCGCCTGGTCACCGGCGACGCGATCGCCGAGATCACCCGGCTCAAGGCCGAGGACGGCGCCCCGATGCACATCGGCGGCGCAACGCTCGCCGGGGCGGCCATGCGCGCCGGACTGATCGACGAGTACGTGATCGCCGCCTATCCGGTCCTGGTGGGCGGCGGCACGCCGTTCTTCACCGCGCTGGACAGCTGGGTGAACCTGAACCTGGTGGAGACGCGGACGTTTCCCGGCGGCGTGGTCCTGACCAGGTACGAGACGAGGCGCTGAACAGCTTCCCGCTGCCTCACGGCTTGGATGGGTGTTCCCTCTCACCGTCGCGGCGATCTCCCCACCGCACACCCCCAAGCCCACGAACGATGCCCCGTGACCCCACGGTGTCAGCGGGCTCCCACCAGGGCACCGGCATCAGAGCCCGATCCCCCTGCAAGTGGGCGACTTGACCTGCCGGTCTCAGCTTCGTGTCGGACATGCCGTCGCTTGGCCACCGCTCGTGAGATCCGGCCACGAAATCTGAGACCCTGCAGGGCGGCCGATCAGGTCTGGGCCATGTCCACGAACCGCGAGTAGTGCCCCTGGAAGGCGACTGTGATGGTCGCCGTCGGGCCGTTACGGTGCTTGGCGACGATCAGGTCGGCCTCGCCCGCACGCGGCGACTCCTTCTCGTAGGCGTCCTCGCGGTGCAGCAGGATGACCATGTCGGCGTCCTGCTCGATGGAGCCGGACTCACGCAGGTCGGAGACCATCGGCTTCTTGTCGGTGCGCTGTTCGGGACCACGGTTCAGCTGGGAGAGGGCGATGACCGGGATCTCCAGCTCCTTGGCCAGCAGCTTGAGGTTCCGGGACATGTCCGAGACCTCCTGCTGGCGGCTCTCGGCGCGCTTGGAACCACCCGACTGCATCAGCTGGAGGTAGTCGATCACGACCAGCTTGAGGTCGTTGCGCTGCTTGAGCCGGCGGCACTTGGCACGGATCTCCATCATCGACAGGTTCGGGGAGTCGTCGATGTACAGCGGAGCGGCGGAGACGTCCGGCATCCGGCGGGCCAGGCGCGTCCAGTCGTCGTCCGTCATCGTGCCAGACCGCATGTGGTGCAGGGCGACGCGGGCCTCCGCGGACAGCAGACGCATCGCGATCTCGTTGCGCCCCATCTCCAGCGAGAAGATGACGCTCGGCAGGTTGTGCTTGATCGACGCGGCGCGCGCGAAGTCCAGCGCGAGCGTCGACTTGCCCATGGCGGGACGGGCGGCGATGACGATCATCTGGCCCGGGTGCAGGCCGTTGGTGAGCGAGTCGAAGTCGGTGAAGCCCGTGGGCACACCGGTCATCTCGCCGCTGCGTGAGCCGATCGCCTCGATCTCGTCGAGCGCGCCCTCCATGATGTCGCCGAGCGGCAGGTAGTCCTCGCTCGTGCGCTGCTCGGTGACGGCGTAGACCTCCGCCTGGGCGCGGTTGACGATCTCGTCCACGTCGTCGTCGGCCGCGTATCCCATCTGGGTGATCCGCGTTCCGGCTTCGACCAGGCGGCGCAGGACGGCCCGCTCCTGGACGATCTCCGCGTAGTACGCCGCGTTCGCCGCCGTCGGGACGGTCTGGACGAGCGTGTGCAGATATGCCGCCCCGCCGACCTTGTTGATCTCCCCTCGCTTGGTCAGCTCGGCGGCGATCGTGATGGGGTCGGCCGGCTCGCCCTTGGCGTAGACGTCGAGGATCGCCTGGAAGATCGTCTCGTGGGCCGGCTTGTAGAAGTCACGGCCCTTGAGGATCTCCACGACGTCGGCGATGGCGTCCTTGGACAGGAGCATGCCGCCGAGGACCGACTGCTCGGCCTCCAGATCCTGCGGCGGGACGCGCTCGAACGACGATCCCGTGCCGTCCCACTCCCCGGCGTCCCGGCCGCGGTCGTGCTGCTCGTCACGGCCGCGGGAGCCGTCCACGCGCCGGCGGGAGGCGGGCAGACGATCACTGGGACCGCTGTCGGCCCACGGCTCGTCCAAGGGCTCGGAAATGCTCACCGAGCCACCTCCTCCCGTCCGCGGAGCGGACCTAGCCGTGCCCCTCTTTTCTACGGCACGGCACTGACACATGAGACGCCCGACTCCGGTTTCCGCCCGCCGGTTTTGCCATGGTTTGCAACCCGGTGGACAGAGCAGGCGCCGGACCACCGTAGGGCCCCGGGCAGCGACAGCCAATCTGGTTATCCACAGGCCATGTGGACGACGGGCCCGATGCTGTGGAGAACTCCGCCAAACCTGTGCACGAGCCGGTGGACAGCCCTGTGAACAAGCCCTCGCCGACCTTGAGGAAACCGCTCTGACCTGCGGTTTTTACATCCACTGGCTGTGCAGAAGAAAAACTTCCCCCATCCGCGCAAGATCGCTGCCGACCGTGCACAGAAGCACACACCCAGAGACGAAGAGTAAGGGTCACACAACCTTTGCAACTATTACCTGTGGACGGTTAGATTGGTGCTCATGACACAGGCCCCCGTGCGCTCCCGGACCGTCCGGCGACAACACGACCGAGAGATCGTCGCTCTGGCCGTCCCGGCCTTCGGCGCACTCGTCGCCGAACCACTCTTCGTCATGGCCGACAGCGCGATCGTCGGCCATCTCGGCACGGCCCAGCTCGCCGGGCTCGGCGTCGCCTCGGCCCTCCTGACCACCGCCGTCAGCGTCTTCATCTTCCTCGCCTACGCCACCACGGCGGCCGTCGCCCGCCGGGTCGGCGCGGGGGACCTCCCGTCCGCCATCCGCCAGGGCATGGACGGCATCTGGCTGGCGCTGCTGCTCGGTGCCGCCGTCATCGCCGTCGTCCTGCCCACGGCACCGTTCCTCGTGGACCTCTTCGGCGCCTCCACCACCGCGGCCCCGTACGCCACCACCTATCTGCGGATCTCCGCCCTCGGCATTCCCGCCATGCTGGTGGTGCTGGCCTCGACCGGAGTCCTCCGTGGCCTGCAGGACACCAGGACACCGCTCTACGTCGCCATCGCGGGTTTCCTCGCCAACGCCGCCCTCAACGCCGGGCTCGTCTACGGCGCCGGTCTCGGCATCGCCGGTTCCGCCTGGGGCACCGTCATCGCCCAGTGCGGCATGGCCGCGGCCTACCTCGTGGTGGTCGTCCGCGGAGCCCGTCGGCACGGCGCGTCCCTGCGCCCGGACGCCGCCGGGATCAGGGCCTCGGCACAGGCCGGAGTGCCCCTGCTGGTGCGCACGCTGTCCCTGCGGGCGATCCTGATGATCGCCACGGCCGTCGCGGCCCGGCTCGGTGACGCCGACATCGCCGCCCACCAGATCATCCTGTCCCTGTGGAGCCTGCTCGCCTTCGCACTCGACGCCATCGCCATCGCGGGACAGGCCATCATCGGGCGTTACCTCGGGGCCGGAGACTCCCGGGGAGCCCGCGAGGTCTGCCACCGGATGGTGGAGTGGGGCATCGCGGTCGGCATCGGGCTGGGCCTGCTGGTGGTACTCGCCCGCCCGGCGTTCCTGCCCCTCTTCACCGGTGATGCCGCGGTCAAGGACGCCGCGTTGCCCGCTCTGATCATCGTGGCCGTGTCCCAGCCGATCTGCGGTGTCGTCTTCGTCCTGGACGGTGTTCTGATGGGCGCGGGCGACGGGCCCTACCTCGCCTGGGCCATGCTGATCACCCTGGCGGTCTTCACACCGGTCGCGCTTCTCGTGCCGGTCCTCGGGGGCGGGCTCACCGCCGTCTGGGTGGCCATGACGCTGATGATGACCGTGCGGATGCTGACGCTGTGGCTGCGCACCCGGTCCGGTCGCTGGGTCGTCACCGGCGCGACCCGCTGACCGTTCCACGTGAAACCTCGCGTTCCGGGCGGCGGCTTCCGGCGTCCGGGCTCCTCACCGGTATGACGATGGGGCCGCACCCCCGCGGGGGTGCGGCCCCATCTCACCGCTTCAGCGAGCGCGGCACTCAGGCCGCGACCACCTCGATGTTGACCTTGGCGGCAACCTCGGGGTGCAGACGCACGGACGTCTCGTGGGCGCCCAGGGTCTTGATCGGCGCGGCCACCTCGATGCGGCGCTTGTCGACCTCGGGGCCACCGGCAGCCTTGATCGCCGAGGCGATGTCGGCCTGGGTGACGGAACCGAAGAGACGACCGGCGTCGCCGGCGCGGACGGCCAGGCGGACCTTGACACCCTCGAGCTGGGCCTTCACCTGGTTGGCCTGCTCGATGGTCTGGATCTCGTGGATCTTGCGAGCACGACGGATCTGCTCGACGTCCTTCTCGCCGCCCTTGGTCCAGCGGATCGCGAACTTCCGCGGGATCAGGTAGTTACGGGCGTAACCGTCCTTGACGTCGACGACGTCGCCCGCGGCACCGAGGCCGGTGACCTCGTGGGTGAGGATGATCTTCATGAGTCGGTCACCCTTCCCTTATCGCGCGGTGGACGTGTAGGGCAGCAGCGCCATCTCACGGCTGTTCTTCACGGCCGTGGCGACGTCACGCTGGTGCTGGGTGCAGTTGCCGGTCACGCGGCGGGCACGGATCTTGCCGCGGTCGGAAATGAACTTCCGCAGCATGTTCGTGTCCTTGTAGTCCACGTACGTGACCTTGTCCTTGCAGAAAGCGCAGACCTTCTTCTTCGGCTTGCGCACAGGCGGCTTCGCCATGGTGATTCTCCTGTGTGATCAAGAAGTGTGGGTACGGCCCCCACCTCGGCCCGGCCAGGCCCGAAAGCCCGGCTCCGCGGCCTAGAAGGGGGGCTCGTCCGAGTAGCCACCGCCGGAGCCACCGCCCCAGCCGCCGCCACCGCCGCCGCCCTGGTTGCCACCGGCGGGAGCGCCGGTCGCCCACGGGTCGTCGGCAGGAGCGCCGCCGCCCTGCTGACCGCCGCCGGGGCCACCGCCCCAGCCGCCGCCGCCCTGGCCGCCACCGCCGCCGTAACCACCCTGGCCACCGCGGCCCGTGGTCTTGGTGACCTTGGCCGTGGCGTTGCGCAGGCTGGCGCCGACCTCATCGACGTCCAGCTCGTAGACCGTGCGCTTGACGCCCTCACGGTCCTCGTAGGACCGCTGCTTCAGCCGGCCCTGCACGATGACGCGCATGCCTCGCTGGAGCGACTCGGCGACGTTCTCCGCCGCCTGACGCCAGACCGAGCAGGTCAGGAACAGGCTCTCGCCGTCCTTCCACTCGTTGGTCTGACGGTCGAAGGTGCGGGGAGTGGACGCGATACGGAACTTCGCGACGGCCGCACCGGACGGGGTGAAGCGCAGCTCGGGGTCGTCGACAAGATTGCCGACGACCGTGATGACGGTCTCGCCTGCCATGGGGGAACCTCTCGGCGGGTTTGCTGCTGGCTGCTTGTGCTGCTACTCGGATCCCGGGATCGGCTGAGCGGAAGGCTCAGTGGGTCTCGGGACGGAGGACCTTGGTCCGGAGGACCGACTCGTTCAGGTTCATCTGGCGGTCGAGCTCCTTGACGACCGCAGGCTCGGCCTGCAGGTCGATGACCGAGTAGATGCCCTCGGGCTTCTTCTTGATCTCGTACGCGAGACGACGACGGCCCCAGGTGTCGACCTTCTCGACCTTTCCGCCACCGTCACGGACGACGGAAAGGAAGTTCTCGATCAGCGGGGAGACAGCGCGCTCCTCGAGATCGGGGTCGAGGATGACCATCACCTCGTAGTGACGCATGTGGAACCCACCTCCTTTGGACTCAGCGGCCACGGTCGTTCCGTGGCAGGAGGGTTGCGATGCGTGTGCAACAGTGCCCGTCAGTCAAACAGACGCCACTGACAATCGGGGGCGAGCGGCGGTTGTCCCAGGTCGCCCGGACGGAACCGGGCACCGACCTGACCGCCTGACTGCCTGCCTGGGCAGACACCGGTGCAGACGGTACAGACTACCCGCACACCCGCTTCCGGTTGAAATCCGGCCGCGGAGCCGGTCAATCTGTACACATCGGGTGTGTATGGCGCTACGATGCGCCGCCTTTCGCAGGAGGTGCCCCATGGCACAGGCATTGCGACCCAACACCGCCGGCGGCCTTTTCGCCACGGACGGCAAGCCCCATCCGCGCCAGGACGTGCTCCTCGCGGCGACCCTGGTGCTGGGCATCACGTCCTTCATCACGGCGATGTTCCACCATCTGCACCTGCTCAGCTCGTGGACCGGCCTGATCGGGCTCCTCACCGGTGCCTACGGGCAGTGGATCTCCGAGACCACCCGCGAGCGCTTCGGGCTGATCATCGGTCTCGGGGCCGCGGGCATCGGCTTTTTCCTGGGCATGGCGCACGGCGGTCTCTTCGGCGGGGTCGTCGACTGACGCCACGGACACCACCCGTTCGGAACACCGGGAAACACCCCGGCCGCCAACAGGCCGGGGCTCAGGTGCCCTACGCCCAGCAGGGGCGCCCCCGGGGCGCAGTAGGCTTCGGCGCTAGGGCCTGTCCGGCGGATCAGGTCGGAGGAAGGAAGCGACCCGACCAGCGGAGCCAGACCCGCGTCTCCGGCAGGATCCACCGGACAGGCCCTGAGAGCCGGAGCCCCTGACCACATGGGGACACACCAGCCCGAGGAGCGCCCCGAATGAGCCTGACCCTGAGGACCATCAGTCGAGAGCAGCATCTGGCGTACATCCAGAGCCTGCCGTCGGCGAGCCACATGCAGGTCCCGGCCTGGGCGGACGTGAAGGCGGAATGGCGCTCGGAGAACCTCGGCTGGTTCGACGACAGGACCGGCCAGATGGTCGGTGCCGGGCTGGTCCTCTACCGGCAGCTCCCCAAGATCAAGCGCTACCTCGCCTATCTGCCCGAGGGCCCGGTCATCAACTGGTTCGCGCCCAACCTCCAGGACTGGCTGGAGCCGATGCTGGCGCACCTGAAGCGGCAGGGCGCCTTTTCGGTCAAGATGGGCCCCCCGGTGATCATCCGGCGCTGGGACGCCTCGACCATCAAGAAGGGCATCCAGGACCCGGACGTGAAGCGGCTGCGCGACATGGAGGCCGACTTCATCGAGCCGCGCGCCTTCGAGGTCTCCGACAAGCTGCGCCGCATGGGCTGGCAGCAGGGCGAGGACGGCGGCGCCGGCTTCGGCGACGTACAGCCCCGGTACGTCTTCCAGGTGCCGCTGGCCAACCGGTCCCTGGAAGAGGTCCACAAGAACTTCAACCAGCTGTGGCGCCGCAACATCAAGAAGGCCGAGAAGGCCGGTGTCGAGGTCGTCCAGGGTGGCTACCACGATCTGGAGGAGTGGCAGCGGCTGTACGAGATCACGGCCGTGCGCGACCGGTTCCGGCCCCGCCCGCTGTCGTACTTCCAGCGCATGTGGACGGCCCTCAACAGCGAGGACCCCAACCGCATGCGGCTGTACTTCGCCCGCCACAACGGCGTGAACCTGTCCGCGGCCACGATGCTGATCGTGGGCGGACACGTCTGGTACTCCTACGGCGCCTCCGACAACATCGGCCGCGAGGTCCGGCCCTCGAACGCGATGCAGTGGCGGATGCTGCGCGACGCCTATGCGCTCGGCGCGACCGTCTACGACCTGCGCGGCATCTCCGACTCGCTGGACGAGACCGATCACCTCTTCGGTCTGATCCAGTTCAAGGTGGGCACGGGCGGCCAGGCCGCCGAGTACCTCGGCGAGTGGGACTTCCCGCTGAACAAGCTGCTCCACAAGGCGCTGGACATCTACATGTCGCGCCGCTGAACGGCCGCCGGTCACTTTCGCAGTGCCGTCGGCGGCTTCAATGGTTCCCCCGATTCCCACACCTCTGATACACCGCAGCCACGAGAAAGGTTCCAGGTCCGGCCATGGCGCTCACGCTCTACGTCGACACCGCGCGCTGGCGGGCGCACCACAAGCATGTGCAGGAGCAGTTCCCGGGGCTCGTCCCGGTCTGCAAGGGCAACGGCTACGGCTTCGGGCACGAGCGGCTCGCGGAGGAGGCCACGCGTCTGGGCGCGGACGTCCTCGCCGTCGGCACGACGTACGAGGCCGCGCGGATCAAGGACTGGTTCAGCGGTGACCTGCTCGTGCTGACCCCCTACCGGCGCGGCGAGGAGCCGGTTCCGCTGCCCGACCGGGTGGTGCGCTCGGTGTCGTCCGTCGACGGCGTGTACGGCCTCGTCGGCGCCCGTGTGGTCATCGAGGTGATGTCCTCGATGAAGCGTCACGGCATCAGCGAGCAGGACCTGCCCCAGCTGCACGCCGCCATAGAGAACGTCCGGCTGGAGGGCTTCGCCATCCACCTGCCGCTGGACCGCACCGACGGCTCGGACGCCGTCGAGGAGGTCATCGGCTGGATGGACCGGCTGCGCGCGGCCCGGCTGCCGCTGCACACCATGTTCGTCAGCCACCTCAAGGCCGAGGATCTCGCCCGGCTCCAGCAGCAGTTCCCGCAGACCCGCTTCCGGGCCCGCATCGGCACCCGGCTGTGGCTGGGCGACCACGAGGCCACCGAGTACCGCGGCTCCGTTCTCGACGTCACGCGCGTGGCCAAGGGTGAGCGCTTCGGTTACCGGCAGCAGAAGGCGGCCTCCGACGGCTTCCTGGTGGTCGTGGCGGGCGGTACGTCGCACGGGGTGGGCCTGGAAGCTCCCAAGGCGCTGCACGGCGTCATGCCGCGCGCCAAGGGTGTGGCCCGGGCCGGTCTCGCCACCGTCAACCGGAACCTCTCCCCGTTCGTCTGGGGCGGCAAGCAGCGCTGGTTCGCCGAGCCGCCGCACATGCAGGTCTCGATCCTGTTCGTGCCCGCGGACGCGCCGGAGCCGAAGGTCGGTGACGAGCTGGTGGCCCACCTGCGGCACACCACCACGCAGTTCGACCGCCTCGTCGACCGCTGAGCGCGTGCACAAAAGCACGTAGAGGCGAAGGCAGAAAGCACGAAGGCCGTACCCGGTCTCCCGGGTACGGCCTTCCGCATGACAGGCGCGGGCGCCCGCGCCTCTCGTCGCCGGCTCGGGGAGATCACCGGCTCGGGGAGATCACCGGCTCAGGGAGATCACCGGCTCAGGGAGATCACCGGCTCAGGGAGAACCGTCACCGGTCCGGGCGGCTCCCCACTCGACCTGAGGGTGCTGCGCAGGACTGTCGGCGTGCGCGGCACGCCGTGCGGAACGGGCCGGCGGACCGAGCACGAAGACGTCCGGCGCCCCGTCGAGCACACCGCCCGAAGGGTCGTCGTCACCGGCCCGGCGCACCGGGTCCCGCTCCGGCAGCAGGATGTCGCGCACGACCATGACGCACAGGTACAGCGTGCCCACCAGGTGCAGGCCGATGGCCCAGTGGTAGCCGTCGGTCGGCAGTCCCTTGTGGGCGTCTCCGCTGGTCGTGTAGGCGAGGTAGAGCCAGATACCCAGGAAGTACGCCACCTCGCACGCCTGCCAGACGAGGAAGTCCCGCCACTTCGGCCGGGCCAGCGCGGCCAGCGGCACCAGCCACAGGACGTACTGCGGCGAGTAGACCTTGTTGGTGAGGACGAACGCGGCGACGACCAGGAAGGCGAGCTGGGCGAACCGCGGGCGCCGTGGCGCCGCCAGCGCGAGCGCCGCGATACCGCCGCAGCACAGCACCATCAGGACCAGGGCGAGCGTGTTGACGGTGTCGGTGCTGAGCGGGTCGTCCGAGTTCTGGACGAGGATCAGCCAGAAGGACCCGAAGTCGACGCCTCGTTCCTGGCTGAACGTGTAGAACTTCGACCAGCCCTCGAAGGCGAAGAGCATCACCGGGGCGTTCACCACGAGCCAGGAGGCGGCCGCCCCTCCCACGGCCTTCCCGAACTCCCGCCACCGGCCCGCGCGCCAGCACAGCACGAGCAGGGGGCCGAGCAGCAGGAAGGGGTAGAGCTTGGCCGCCGTGGCCAGCCCGAGCAGGATGCCGGCGGCGAGGGACCGGCCTCGCGCCCACATCAGCATCGCGGTGGCGGTCAGGGCGACGGCCAGCAGGTCCCAGTTGATGGTCGCGGTGAGCGCGAAGGCCGGGGCCAGGGCGACCAGCAGACCGTCCCAGGGGCGCCGGGCGTGGGTGCGGGTCACGCAGACGGCGATGACGGCCGCGCAGACCATCAGCATCCCGGCGTTGGCCATCCAGTACCACTGCGCCTGGTCCTGGAGGCTGCCGCTGCCCGGGGTGAGCCAGGACGCCGCCTCCATGAACACGCCGGTCAGCACCGGATACTCGAGGTACTCCATGTCGCCGGAGAGCTTGTCGAAGTAGGGCACGAGCCCGTCGGCGAAGCCCCGCCCCTGGTAGAGGTGCGGGATGTCCGAGTAGCAGGCGTGCGTGTACTGCGAGCTGGCTCCGAAGAACCAGGCGCCGTTGTAGCAGGGCGCCTTCTGGACCAGGCCGAGGGCGAACATGCCGATCGCCACCAGCGCGATCACCCGCACGGGCGTCCACCAGGACGTTCCCACCAGGGCGCGCCGGCCGAGAGGCCCGCCGATCAGCTCACTGCCGGCCGCGGCGACCTCGTCCTCCTGGGTCGGCCGCACCCTCGGCCGCACCGGGTCCGGCTCGTGCGCGCTCGCTGGCGTCGATTCTGCACTGGGCATGGGGCACATCCTGCCGTACAAGCCTGGGAATACGGCGAGGGCCGCCGCACCCGTGCGGGTGCGGCGGCCCTCGTTTCACGTGGAACATGTGGGTGTTTCACGTGAAACACCCGCACTGGGACGCCGTGCCGCTCCTACTGCTGCCCGTTCGGGCCGCCGAAGAGATTGCCGTGGTCGCCGTTGCCCGGACGGTCGCTCTCCGACTGCGACGGTGAAGCGGTCGGCGGTGTCTGGCCCGGCTCCGGCACCTCGGTCTCCGGGCCGCCGGGCCCGTTGCCGCCGGTGTCCTCGTCCTCGCACCGCCAGTCGAAGACGCCGCAGGTCTCGCTCGGCGAGGGCGAGGCGCTGGTCTCGGTCTCCGTGGGCGTCGGGCTCGCCTTCTCCGTCTCGGTCGGGCTGGGCTCCGGAGTGAAGGAAGGGGTCGGGGCGGGGGCGCCGACGCCGTCGAGGACCTTGCCGATGGGGGCGGCCTCGGGGAAGCCGGGGTCCTCCTCGCCCTGGAGTGCGTCCTTCATGTACTCGGTCCACACCGCCGCCGGGACGTCACCACCGTGGATGGAGTCGTCGCCCGCGGTGCCGTTCATCGACAGCAGCGTGTGGCTCTTGGGGTCCTCGCGGAACATCGCGACCGAGGTCGACAGCTGCTGGGTGTAGCCGACGAACCAGGCGGACTTGTTCTCGTCGGTGGTACCGGTCTTGCCGGCCGCCGCCCGGCCCAGGGCCTTCGCCTTCGTGCCCGTACCGTTCTGGACGACGTTCTCCAGGGTGCTGGTGACGTTGTCCGCGACGTTGGCGGGCATGGCCTGCGTGACCTTCGGCTTGGTGAAGCCGGGCACCTCGACTCCGTCGTGCTTCACGGACGTCACCGAGTACGGGTCCGCCTGCTTGCCGGAGGCCGCGAACGTCGCGTACGCGTCGGCCATGCGGATCGCGCTGGGGGTCGATGTACCGAGCGCGAAGGAGGGGTTGAGGTCGGCGAAGCTGTCCTTCAGGATGCCGGACGCCTGGGCCACGTCGCGCACCTTGTCCATGCCCACGTCCACGCCGAGCTGGACGAACGGCGTGTTCACGGACTGCTCCATCGCCTTGTGCAGGGTGATGTAACCCCAGGGGTGGTCGGTCTCGTTCTCCTGGTAGAAGACCGAGTTGTCCTTGCGCAGGTAGTAGCTGCCGTCCGGCTTCCTGACCTTCAGATGGTCGTCGCCGTTGTACTTGCTGAGCGGCGAGATGCCCTGACCGTCGCTCCTGTACGTGCCGTACTGCATGGCCGCGGCGAGCACGAACGGCTTCCAGGTGGAGCCGACGGGGACGCCGGAGGTGTCCGCGTTGTTGTTGAAGTGGCCCTTCTCGTACCCCGCGCCGCCGTAGAGGGCGACGATCGCGCCGTCGCCCGGCTTCACCGACGCCGCACCGAACTGGACGTGCTGGTCCTGCGGGCGGTCCTCCGGGTCGATCTTCTGCTTCTCGATGTCCTGGACAGCCTTGGCCAGGGCGTTGACCTTGTCCTTCTCGAAGGTCGTGTGGATCTGGTAGCCGCCCTGGTCGAACTGGGCCTCGGTGATGTCCGAGTGGCTGAGGACGTACTTCTTGGCCGTGTCGACCAGATAGCTGATC
This sequence comes from Streptomyces sp. NPDC006134, assembly GCF_040628835.1. Lineage (NCBI taxonomy): Bacteria > Bacillati > Actinomycetota > Actinomycetes > Kitasatosporales > Streptomycetaceae > Streptomyces > Streptomyces sp. NPDC006134. The sequence continues at coordinate 16,909 of NZ_JBEXTV010000051.1, forward strand.
TGGCCGGTCATGCCGGCGATGGCCTTGCGCCCCTGGGGCTCGGGGTACTTGCTGACGGCCTTCTGGTACTCGGCGTCGGTGAGGTGCTTGTCCTTGTGCATCTCCCCGAGGATCCAGCGCCAGCGCTTCTCGGAGCGCTCGCGGTTGTCCTTCGGCGTCGCGCTGGGGTCGAGGTTCTCGTTGCCCGCGGGGTCGAAGTACGTGGGGCCCTTGAGCAGCGCGGCGAGGAAGGCGGACTCGCTGGCCGTCAGATCGTCCGCGTCCTTGCCGTAGTAGGTCTGGGCGGCGGCCTGGATGCCGTACGCGCCGCGGCCGTAGTACGAGGTGTTCAAGTAGCCCTGGAGGATCACGTTCTTGTCGAGCTTCGTGCCCACCTTGATGGAGATGAACAGCTCCTTGAACTTCCGGGAGATCGTCTGGTCCTGGCTCAGGTAGGTGTTCTTGACGAACTGCTGGGTGATCGTCGATCCGCCCTGCGTCTCGCCGCCGGTGGCCATGTTGAACAGCGCCCGGCCGATACCCATGGGGTCGACGCCCGAGTCCTCGTAGAAGCTCTTGTTCTCGGCCGAGATCACCGCCCACTGCATCGACTTGGGGATCTGGCTGATCGAGACGTTCTGCCGGTTCTGGCCGCTGCCCGTGGCGACCATCTGGGTGCCGTCGGCCCAGTAGTAGACGTTGTTCTGCGACGAAGCCGCCGCGTTCTCCTCGGTGGGAACCTCCACCATCGCGTACCCGATGCCCGCGACGGCCATCAGACCGCCGACGAAGGCCAGGCAGAGGCCGGAGACGAGTTTCCAGGAGGGCGTCCAGCGGCGCCACCCGTCCTTGCCGGAACGCGGGTAGTCGATGAACCGCTTCCGGCCGGACGCCGCCGCGCGCTCGCGGCCCCGCCCGGGACCGCCCGGACCGCCGGGAGCCGCGCGCCTGCCGCCCCGGCCGGGCTCCGCGGCCCTGCGCCGCCCGCCCCCGCTGCGCTGCGCCGCACGGCGGGCCTCGGCGCGGCTGCCGTAGGGGCGCTCCTCACCTCCCGGACCGTACGAATCCGGCCCATAGGAGCCGGACGGCGACCCGGTGGCGCCCCGCGGTGCCGCGCGGCGACCGGATGACGAGCCGGACTGGCCGCGTCGGGCCGCGGCACGTCCGCCTCCCTGCGGCTGCGGCGGTTTGCGACGGTGCTCGCTCATCGAACGACTACTCCTCGGGCAGGCGCACCCTGGCGCGCCTGGAAACGGCGGCTGGTTTCCGGTCCCCCCGACGTACGGACGCAGGAGGCCCCGCATTCACCCGTACTGCACCGGGGACAGGGACGCCCCCGGGCGTCACTCGGTTCCCGGAGGTATGCATGGCGCACAGACTACGCACCGCCGAAACCCCCGAGTCCCGAAGTTCATCTCAAATCAGGCAACTTGCATCCGATGAATCGGTGATGTGATCCCGTTCACCCACCCCCCTCTTGTCGCACCCGGAAGGCCGTTCTATCGTCGTGATGTATCGAGTCGATACATCAGTGCGGCATAAAGGCCGCCGTGAGACCGTCGCGGCACGTCCGCGGGTGAGAGGAGGCGATCGATGAGCCGGCGTTCCGGGATCCTCGAGTTCGCCGTTCTCGGCCTGCTCCGTGAATCTCCGATGCACGGCTATGAGCTGCGCAAACGACTCAATACGTCACTGGGTGTGTTCCGGGCGTTCAGCTACGGGACGCTGTACCCCTGCCTCAAGACGCTGGTCGCGAACGGCTGGTTGATCGAGGAACCGGGGACCACCGCCGAGGCCGCGGCTCCACTCACCGGTCGCCGCGCCAAGATCGTCTACCGGCTGACGGCGGAGGGCAAGGAGCACTTCGAGCAGCTGCTCGCGCAGACGGGCCCCGATGCGTACGAGGACGAGACCTTCGCCGCCCGTTTCGCGTTCTTCGGCCAGACGTCGCGCGACGTACGCATGCGCGTGCTCGAAGGCCGGCGCAGCCGGCTGGAGGAGCGCCTGGAGAAGATGCGCGCGTCCCTGGCCCGCACCCGGGAGCGCCTCGACGACTACACGCTTGAGCTCCAGCGCCATGGGATGGAGTCCGTGGAGCGCGAAGTGCGCTGGCTGAACGAGCTCATCGAGAGCGAGCGGGCCGGGCGGGACCTGAGAGGTTCCGGCTCCGGGGGGACCGCTCAGCAGGACACCACATCTGGAGCGACGGGCGGCCTGCCCCGGTCCGGGGACGAGCCCCGGCCGGATACGCCCGACGACACCGCCACGTGAGCGCCCCGCACGGGCCTCACTCGTACACACAGGGAGCAACCGGAATGGGTTCGGTTCGCGTAGCCATCGTCGGCGTGGGCAACTGCGCCGCATCGCTGGTGCAGGGCGTCGAGTACTACAAGGACGCCGACCCGGCGGCCAAGGTCCCGGGCCTGATGCACGTCCAGTTCGGCGACTACCACGTGCGCGACATCGAGTTCGTCGCCGCCTTCGACGTGGACGCCAAGAAGGTCGGCCTCGACCTCGCGGACGCCATCGGCGCCTCGGAGAACAACACCATCAAGATCTGCGACGTCCCCCGTACCGGCGTGACGGTGCAGCGCGGCCACACCCTCGACGGTCTCGGCAAGTACTACCGCGAGACCATCGAGGAGTCCGCCGAGGAGCCGGTCGACGTCGTCCAGGTCCTCAAGGACCAGCAGGTCGACGTCCTCGTCTGCTACCTGCCGGTGGGTTCCGAGGACGCGGCGAAGTTCTACGCCCAGTGCGCCATCGACGCCAAGGTCGCCTTCGTCAACGCGCTGCCGGTCTTCATCGCCGGCACCAAGGAGTGGGCGGACAAGTTCACCGAGGCGGGCGTGCCGATCGTCGGTGACGACATCAAGTCGCAGGTCGGCGCCACCATCACGCACCGCGTCATGGCGAAGCTGTTCGAGGACCGGGGCGTCATCCTGGACCGCACGATGCAGCTGAACGTCGGCGGCAACATGGACTTCAAGAACATGCTCGAGCGCGACCGCCTCGAGTCGAAGAAGATCTCCAAGACGCAGGCCGTCACCTCCCAGATCCCCGACCGGGACATGGGCGAGAAGAACGTCCACATCGGCCCGTCCGACTACGTCGCCTGGCTCGACGACCGCAAGTGGGCCTACGTCCGCCTCGAGGGCCGCGCCTTCGGTGACGTCCCGCTGAACCTGGAGTACAAGCTCGAGGTCTGGGACTCCCCGAACTCGGCCGGTGTCATCATCGACGCCCTGCGCGCTGCGAAGATCGCCAAGGACCGCGGCATCGGCGGCCCGGTGCTCTCCGCGTCCTCGTACTTCATGAAGTCCCCGCCGGTCCAGTACTTCGACGACGAGGCCCGCGCGAACGTCGAGAAGTTCATCCGCGGCGAGGTCGAGCGCTGATTCCGCCGTCCTCCAGGGCTGTTGAGGGTCCCCGGGTCGCATGACCCGGGGACCTTCCCCGTATGTGAGGCTGTGCCCCATGGCTGTCGTACGCGATCTGCGGGTCCTGCTCCGGTTCCGGGACTTCCGGCGCCTGCTCGCCGTACGCCTGCTCTCCCAGGGCGCCGACGGTGTCTACCAGATCGGGCTCGCCACCTACGTGGTCTTCTCGCCGGAGAAGCAGACCTCGCCGGGCGCGATCGCCTCCGCGATGGCGGTGCTGCTGCTCCCGTACTCCCTGGTGGGCCCGTTCGCCGGGGTCCTGCTCGACCGCTGGCGCCGCCGCCAGGTCTTCCTCCACGGCAATCTGCTGCGCGCCCTGCTGGCGACGGTGACCGCCGCCCTGATGACCGTCTCGGTTCCGGACTGGCTCTTCTACGTCTCCGCCCTGTGCGTCACCGCCGTCAACCGCTTCGTCCTCGCCGGCCTGTCCGCCTCTCTGCCCCGCGTGGTCGACGCCGAGCGGCTGGTGATCGCCAACTCCCTCTCCCCGACGGCCGGGACGCTGGCCGCGACCGCGGGGGGCGGGCTCGCCTTCGTGGTGCGCCTGGTGGCCGCGGACTCCGACTCCGCCGTCGTCCTGCTGGGCGCCCTGCTGTACCTGTGCGGTGCGCTCGCCTCGCTGCGCATGGCCGTGGAGCTGCTGGGTCCCGACCGCGCGGTGGTCCGTCCCCGGCTGGGGGCGGCGCTCGCCGGCACGGCCCGCGACCTGGCGGCGGGGGTACGTCATCTCGCCGCGCCGCCCCGCCGCGAGGCCGCCTGGGCACTGGCCGCGATGACGCTGATGCGGTTCTGCTACGGCGCCCTGCTGGTCATGCTGCTCATGCTGTGCCGGTACGCGCTGACCTCCGGCACCGACGAGGGGCTCGCCCTGCTGGGGCTGGCGCTGGGCGTCTCGGGCGCCGGTTTCTTCGTGGCGGCCGTGATCACGCCCTGGGCGGCGGGGCGGCTCGGTCCCGGCCGCTGGATGGTCGTGTGCGCGACGGTCGCCGCGGTGCTGGAACCCGCCCTCGGCCTGCCGTTCGCGACCGCGCCCCTGCTGGTCGCGGCGTTCGTGCTGGGACTGACGACCCAGGGTTCGAAGATCGCGACGGACACGATCGTGCAGTCCTCGGTCGAGGACGCCTTCCGCGGCCGGATCTTCTCCGTCTACGACGTGCTGTTCAACATCGCCTTCGTCGGCGCCGCCGGGGTCGCCGCGTTGATGCTGCCGCCGGACGGCCGCTCGGTGCCGCTGGTGCTCACGGTCGCCGTGGTCTACGCGGCGATTGCCGGCGCTATGGCCCGCTTTGCACGGCAGTAAGGATCACATCAAGGCCACAGTGCCCTTTCGGGTTACAGCGTTGTCAGTGCGGCCCGGTAGCTTACGTGCGTCTTATGCGACATGTTCGCGTCACGCACTGATGTCTGAGGGAGATCCCCAGTGACCACTCCGCCGCCCCAGGGCAATCCGTTTGCGCAGGGCCAGCAGCCCTACGGTCCGCCCCAGGGCCAGGCCCCGTACCCGCCCCAGGGGCAGAACCCCTACGCCCAGGGGCAGCCGGGATTCCCCCAGCAGGGCACCATGCCCGCCCCGGTCCCGCCGCCCACGCCCAGCAAGCGCGTGAGTAAGACGGTGATCCGCATCCTCGCCTTCGTCGTCATCGCGATAGCCGTCGCCCTCGGCAAGTGGTACCTCGGCCAGAGCGACGCCGAGACCACCGCGGTCGGCAGTTGCATGCACAACGAGGGCACGCAGACGACGCCCGATCTCAAGACGGTGGACTGTTCCTCCAGTGGCGCCCAGTTCAAGGTCGTCGAGAAGTTCGAGGACACCAGCGACAGCAGCAAGTGTGAAACCGTCGCGGAAGCAGAGATCTCGTACTACCAGGTGGGCGAGGGTCACAACGTGGTTCTCTGCCTGAAGGAAGTCTGAGCGCAATAGCGTCCACACGAAGAGGGAGGGGCGGCGTTTCACGTGAAACACCGCCCCTCCCTCTTCGTGTGGGTGAAGCGTGTTTCACGTGAAACACGCCCCCCGGCAGGCCCTCAGCTCTCCTGCGCGGCCCACCACTCCTTGAGCGCCGCCACCGCCTCGTCATGCTCCATCGGCCCGTTCTCCAGGCGGAGCTCCAGCATGTGCTTGTACGCACGGCCGACCGCCGGGCCGGGACGGACGCCGAGGATCTCCATGATCTGGTTGCCGTCGAGGTCAGGACGGATGGAGTCCAGTTCCTCCTGCTCCTGGAGCTTGGCGATGCGCTCTTCCAGGCCGTCGTAGGCCCGCGACAGCGCGGCGGCCTTGCGCTTGTTGCGGGTCGTGCAGTCCGAGCGGGTCAGCTTGTGCAGGCGGTCGAGCAGCGGGCCCGCGTCCCGGACGTAGCGGCGCACCGCCGAGTCCGTCCACTCGCCCGTGCCGTACCCGTGGAAACGCAGGTGCAGCTCGACCAGGCGCGAGACGTCCCTGACCAGTTCGTTGGAGTACTTCAGCGCCGTCATGCGCTTCTTGGTCATCTTCGCCCCGACCACTTCGTGGTGGTGGAACGAGACCCGGCCGTCCTTCTCGAAGCGGCGGGTGCGCGGCTTGCCGATGTCGTGCAGCAGGGCGGCCAGGCGGAGAGTCAGGTCGGGGCCGTCGGTCTCCAGCGCCATCGCCTGTTCCAGGACGATCAGCGTGTGCTCGTAGACGTCCTTGTGCCGGTGGTGCTCGTCGCTCTCCAGGCGCAGCGCCGGCAGCTCGGGCAGGACGTGCTCGGCGAGACCGGTGTCGACCAGGAGCGTCAGGCCCTTGCGCGGGTGCGCGGAGAGGATCAGCTTGTTGAGCTCGTCACGGACCCGCTCGGCCGAGACGATCTCGAGGCGCCCGGCCATCTCCGTCATGGCCGTCACGACCTCGGGAGCCACGTCGAAGTCCAGCTGCGCCGCGAACCGCGCGGCCCGCATCATCCGCAGCGGATCGTCGGAGAAGGACTCCTCCGGGGTGCCCGGCGTCCGCAGCACACGGGCCGCGAGGTCCTGGAGCCCGCCGTGGGGATCGATGAACTCCTTCTCCGGCAGCGCGACGGCCATCGCGTTGACCGTGAAGTCCCGCCGGACGAGATCTTCCTCGATGGAGTCGCCGTACGACACCTCGGGCTTGCGGGAGGTGCGGTCGTACGCCTCCGACCGGTAGGTGGTCACCTCGATCTGGTAGCCGCTCTTCTGCGCCCCGACCGTGCCGAAGGCGATCCCGACCTCCCAGACGGCGTCCGCCCACGGCCGCACGATCTTGAGGACGTCCTGCGGCCGGGCGTCGGTCGTGAAGTCCAGGTCGTTGCCGAGCCGGCCGAGCAGCGCATCCCGGACCGACCCGCCGACCAGGGCGAGGGAGAACCCGGCCTCCTGGAAACGGCGGGCGAGGTCGTCGGCGACCGGCGCGACCCGCAGCAGTTCGCTCACCGCGCGGTGCTGCGCCTGGCTCAGGGCGCGGGGGGTGTCTTCGTTGGCGTTCGGCACAACAGAAGAGGGTACGTGGCCCGAGCAGTGAGGGGCTCCTGCCGGCAGCGCCGACGACCTGGCACCGGCCCCACCCCGGACCTGCGCACGAGCAGGCCCGGCCGCCCCGCGCACACCCGCACGAGGCGCGCTGCCGGGGCCGGGGAAAGCGGCCTGCGCCATACATGCGCATACGGGACACCCGGGGCCGCCGGCGATCTTGTGACGCACTCCGCGGCACTTCCCCTCAGCGCGCATCGTTACCATGCGTGGACGCACATTCCGACGACCACTGACGACGACGAGGGACGGGCGAGCGCGTGGCCGAGGCGGCAGACTTCCAGGGGACCAGTCCCTCACCTGCCCGCCGCCGTCCGCGGCGCACCGTCGCCCTGCTCGCGGGGGCGCCCCTGCTGGCCGCCCTCGTCCAGCTGCCCGCGGCGGGCTCCGCGCACGCCGGGCCACCGGAGTCCGCGCAGGCCGCCTCCGGCGGAGGAAAGGTCGCCGTCGCCATCGACTCGCTCAGCCCCGCGATCCCCACGGACGGGGACACGGTCACCGTGTCGGGCACGGTGACGAACACCGGCAAGCGGACGGTCACCGACGCCGAGGTGGACCTGCACGTGGGCCCCCGGCACGACACGCGCTCCGCGCTCGACACCGTCTCCCGCAACAGCGACGACCTCGAAGGCCCCCTGGGAGCGGAGCCCGGCGACAAGTACACCGAGAAGTTCTCCAAGCTCACCCCCGGGGTGGCCGAGCACTTCAACATCTCGGTTCCGGCCGACGAGCTCGGCCTGGACAAGGACGGCGTGTACGAGTTCGCCGTCTCGCTGACGGGGCGGACGTCCGCGCAGTCCTGGGAGCGGGTCCTCGGCGTCCAGCGGACCTTCCTGCCCTGGCAGCCCGACGAGGCCGGCACCAAGACGAAGACGACGTTTCTGTGGCCGCTCGTCTCGACCGCCCACATGACGGCGGAGACGGACTCGAACGAGCAGCAGACGCCAGTCTTCCGCAACGAGGACCTGGCCGCGGAGATCTCCCCCGGCGGGCGGCTGAACCAGATGGTGGCGCTCGGCAAGGACCTCGACGTCACCTGGGTGATCGACCCGGACCTGCTGGCCTCCGTGGACGCCATGACCCGCAGCTACCAGGTCCACGGGGAGAACGGCACCACCATCGCCGGCAGCCACCAGGCGGTCGCCAAGCAGTGGCTCGCCGAGCTGCAGGACGCGGTGGCGGACAAGGAGGTCGTCGCGCTGCCGTTCGCCGATCCCGACCTGGCCTCTCTCGCCCACAACGGCACGGGCATCGCCGGCTCGCTGAGCCGGCTGAAGGACGCCACGGACGTCGTCACCAGCACGGTGGAGACGATCCTCCACGTGAAACCGGTCACGGACTTCGCCTGGCCGGTGGAGGGCGCGGTCGACCCGTCGATCGTCAAGGTCGCCACCTCCGCGGGCGCCGACAAGGTGATCGCCCGCAGCGACAGCCTGAAGGAGACCGGCGGCCTGTCCTACACGCCCTCCGCGGCCCGGCCCATCGGCGGCGGCACGACGGCGGTCGTCGCGGACGCCCGGCTGTCCACGGCGTTCCACGGTGACCTGACGGACGCCTCCGCGTCCACGCTCGCGGTGCAGCACTTCCTCGCCCAGAGCCTGGCGCTCGGTCTCCAGACCGGCAAGCAGCGCAGCATCGTCGTGGCACCGCAGCGCATGCCGACCGGGAGCCAGGCCCGGGCGATGGCCGAGGCGCTGACGGCCCTGCAGAGCAGCACCTGGTCCGAGACCCAGGACCTGACGGCCGCCGCCGCGGCCAAGCCTGACCCCGACGCCACCACCAAGGTGCCGTCCGCCTCCGCCTACCCGTCCTCGCTGCGCAAGCAGGAACTGCCGCGCTCGGCGTTCGAACAGATGGCGCGCACGCAGGGCAAGCTCGACAAGTTCCGGGTGGTCCTGTCGGACGAGTCCCGGGTGGTGACCCCCTTCGGGCGGTCCATGAACCGCGAGATGTCCACGTCCTGGCGCGGCCGGGCCTCACAGGCGGGCTCCTTCCGCGCCGGCGTGGAGCGGTACCTGGACAGCCTGGCCGGGCAGGTCAGGCTGATCGACAAGTCGGAGACGAAGCTCTCCGGCCGCAGCGCCACGATCCCCGTGACCGTCCAGAACAACCTGGTGCAGGGCGTCGACCGCCTGGTGCTGCGGCTCACCTCGACCAACCCGACCCGCCTCAAGATCAACGGGGCCGACTACCAGGAACAGCCCGTCGCGGTCTCCGGCGGCCACAGCCAGTCGGTGAAGTTCACCACGTCGGCCAACGCGAACGGCCGGGCGACGGTGATCGCCCAGCTGTTCACGGAGGACGGGCAGCCGTACGGCGACCCCGTCACCTTCGACGTGAAGGTCACCGAGATCACGGCCACCGTGATGCTGGTCATCGGCGGTGGCGCCCTGCTGCTCGTCCTCGCCGGTTTCCGCATGTACACCCAGCGCAAGCGGGCCGCCGCCCGCGCGGACGAGGAGGACGGCTCCGGCGTCACGGGCGGTGCCGCGGACGGCCCGGAGAACCCGGAAGACCCCGAAGACCGTCCTCAGAAGTCCGGGGCGGACTCCCGGGCGGAGGCTCCCGAGCAGCCGGGTGACCCTGCACCGGACACCGCAGCGGAAAGCGCCGGCCCGTCCGGCACGGGTGAGAGAGTGGACCGTTGAGGATGTCGTGGCCGGTGGGCCCGTGACCGGACGATGAGGTGGGGTAACCATGAACGCGCCGTACGACGGTGACCGCGGCCAGGCCGTGGGCAGCTCGGGCTACCCCGAGGGCCCGCCGCCCGAGCAGGGCCAGGCGCCGCCGGAGCACCCCGCGGACATGTACCTCCAGGACGCCTACGACCAGGACCCCTACCGGTCCCAGGACCTCTCCGCGCAGGACCCGGTCGCCGAGGCGCTCTACGACCGCGCCGCGCACCCCCCGCCGTCCCCCGGCGCCCACCCGCCGCAGCAGCCGCTGTACGGCCGGCCGCCCCAGTCGCCGTACGCGCCCGACCCGCACGTGTGGGCCCAGCCCCCGGCGCCGGAGCCGGAGGGCCCCACCCAGTACCTGCCGTACGGCGACGATCCGCGCACGACCCAGTTCGTGGGCGTGGACGACCTGGTCTCCCACGCCGGCGAGCAGCGCCACGAGCCGGATGCCTTCGCGCACCTGTTCAGGGATCAGCAGCAGGGCGGCGGCCACCCGTCGTACGAACCGCCGTCCGTGCCGGGACCCTCGCAGACGCCCGGCCCGTACGGAGGCGCTCCGGCCCACGGCCCGTACGCGGCGGCGCAGGGGCAGGGACCGTACGGTGCGGCAACTCCAGGACAGAGCCAGGACCAGGGCCAGTACGGCGCGCCCCAGCCCCAGACCCAGTACGGCGAGGCCCAGGCGCCCGGGCCGTACGCGGCGGCGGGCCCCGGCCCGTACGCCACCGTGCCGCCCCCGGTGGTCGAGGAACCCGCTCAGGAAACGGCACCCGCTCCCGCACCGGCCGCCGCCCCGAAGAAGAGCGGCCGTGCCTCGGGCCTGCTGAAGTCCAGCGCCATAATGGCGGCGGGCACGATGGTCTCCCGGCTCACCGGGTTCGTCCGCTCCGCGATGATCGTCTCGGCGCTGGGCGTCGGCCTGCTCGGCGACACGTTCCAGGTCGCCTACCAGCTGCCGACGATGATCTACATCCTGACCGTCGGCGGCGGACTCAACTCGGTCTTCGTACCGCAGCTGGTGCGGGCCATGAAGGAGGACGAGGACGGCGGCGAGGCCTACGCCAACCGTCTGCTGACCCTGGTCATGGTGGCGCTCGGCGCGCTCACGGTGATCGCGGTCTTCGCGGCGCCGCTTTTGATCCGCCTGCTCTCCAACTCCGTCGCCAGCGACCCGGCCGCCAACGAGGTCGGCATCACCTTCGTCCGCTACTTCCTGCCCTCGATCTTCTTCATGGGCCTGCACGTGGTGATGGGCCAGATCCTCAACGCCCGTGGCCGGTTCGGCGCGATGATGTGGACGCCCGTCCTGAACAACATCGTCATCATCGTGACGCTGGGCATGTTCATCTGGGTCTACGGCACCGCGGCGAACTCCGGGATGAAGGTCACGAACATCCCGCCGGAGGGCGAGCGGCTGCTCGGCATCGGCGTACTGCTGGGTCTCGTCGTGCAGGCGCTGGCGATGATCCCGTATCTGCGCGAGACCGGCTTCCGGCTGCGGCTGCGCTTCGACTGGAAGGGACACGGTCTCGGCAAGGCCGTGACGCTCGCCAAGTGGACGGTGCTGTTCGTCCTCGCCAACCAGGCGGGCGCCATGATCGTCATCCAGCTGTCCACCGCGGCGGGAGAAACGTCGCCCGTCGACGGCACGGGCTTCGCCGCCTACGCCAACGCCCAGCTGATCTGGGGCCTGCCCCAGGCCATCATCACCGTCTCCCTGATGGCGGCCCTGCTGCCCCGCCTCTCCCGCTCGGCGGCCGAGAACGACGGCGGAGCGGTACGCGACGACATCTCCCAGGGCCTGCGCACCACGGCGGTCGCCATCGTGCCCGTCGCCTTCGGGTTCGTCTCCCTCGGCATCCCGATGTGCACGCTCATGTTCGGTTCTTCGGGCACGAGCGAAGCCACCAACATGGGCTACATGCTGATGGCGTTCGGCCTCGGCCTGATCCCGTACTCCGTGCAGTACGTCGTCCTGCGTGCCTTCTACGCCTACGAGGACACCCGGACGCCCTTCTACAACACGGTCATCGTGGCCGCGGTCAACGCCGGTGCCTCGGCCCTGTGTTACTTCCTGATCCCGCCGCGCTGGGCCGTGGTCGGCATGGCGGCCTCCTACGGCCTGGCCTACGCGATCGGCGTCGGTGTCGCCTGGCGCCGGCTGCGCAAGCGGCTCGGCGGGGACCTGGACGGCTCCCGGGTGCTGCGCACGTACGCCCGGCTGGGCATCGCGTCGGTGCCGGCCGCCCTCCTCAGCGGAGCGGCCTGCTACGGCATCAGCCGCACCCTCGGCCAGGGCGTCATCGGTTCCTTCGCCGCGCTGGCGGCCGGGGGGATCGTCCTGCTCGGTGTCTTCTACGTCGCCGCCCGCCGCATGCGGATCGAGGAACTGAACTCGCTCGTGGGCACGGTGCGCGGGCGGCTGGGACGCTGAGACGGGGGGTAGGCGCACAACCATCGTCCGCCCCCGTGTGTCGTGCATAGCGGCGGACTGTGGGCACAATTGGTCTCGGCGTCGGACGGCGCGCAACGAGTGCCGGCCGGCGCGCAACGAATGGGGAGGCAGGAACGACGGTGGCGGAACGGAGCACGGCTGCCGTCGACGTGGCAGACACCAGCGGCGAGCAGTCGCTGACCGCACAGGCGGACCAGTCCACGGCCGACGGGGTGGCCCAGAACCGGGAGCGGGACACGGAAAGCGACGAGGTACAGGGAAGCGCCCGGACCGAGGGTTCCGGCAAGGTCCCGGTTCCCGAACTGCACAGCGGCCACAAGCTCGCCAGGCGTTACCGCCTCGAGGAGTGCGTCACCCGTCTGGACGGATTCAGCAGTTGGCGGGCCGTGGACGAGAAGCTCCGCCGCGCCGTCGGCGTCCACGTCCTCCCCGCGAACCACGCGCGGGCCCGCTCCGTGCTGGCCGCCGCCCGCTCCTCCGCGCTGCTCGGGGACCCCCGCTTCGTCCAGGTGCTGGACGCCGTGGAGGAGAACGACCTCGTCTACGTCGTCCACGAGTGGCTCCCCGACGCCACCGAGCTGACCGCGCTCCTCGCCGCCGGCCCGCTGGAGCCGTACGACGCCTACCAGATGGTCAGCCAGGTCGCCGCCGCCATGGCCGCCGCCCACCGCGAGGGCCTCGCCCACCTCCGCCTGAACCCCAACGCGGTCCTGCGCACGTCGACCGGCCAGTGGCGCATCCGCGGCCTCGCGGTGAACGCCGCGCTGCGCGGCATCGTCTCCGACACCCCGCAGCGCGCCGACACCGAGGCCGTCGGCGCTCTGCTGTACGCGGCGCTCACCCAGCGGTGGCCGTACGAGAACGACGCCTACGGCCTGTCCGGCCTGCCCAAGGACCTCGGTCTGATCCCGCCCGACCAGGTGCGTGCCGGTGTCCACCGCGGTCTGTCCGAGCTCGCCATGCGGGCGCTCGTCAACGACGGCGCCACCGCCTCCCGCCACGAGTCCCCCTGCACCACACCGGAGGAGCTGGTCAAGGCGATCGGCGAGATGCCGCGCATCCGCCCGCCGGAGCCGGCGTTCACCGCACCGCCGGAGTACCAGCACACGACGTACCAGCAGGGAGCCTACGGCCGGTCGGCTCCGCATGCCGGCGTCACCCAGCCGGTCCCCACTCCGCCGCCCCCGTTGCAGAGCCGCACCGGCAAGGCCCTCAAGTGGGCCGTCTCCGCGCTCCTCATCGCCGCCCTGGGCCTGGGGAGCTGGCAGCTGGCGGACGCGCTGATGGAACGGGGCGGCAAGGCCGACGACCAGAACCAGACGCAGACCACGGACGAGAGCGACAAGAACAAGGCACGGACCAAGCCGGTCAAGCCGTTCGTGATCCACGCGGCGCAGGAGTTCGTCGCCAAGGGTGACGCCCAGCACCCGGCGGACGTCGGCAAGACCTACGACGGCGACAGCTCGTCGTACTGGCGGACCAACAGCTTCATCGACGGCCCGGTCCTCGCCCCGTACAAACCGGGTGTGGGCATCGTCTACGACCTCGGCTCGGCACAGGAGATCTCGACCGCGGACATAGGGCTCTACTACGGCGGCAACCACACGACGGTCGAGCTGTACGCGGCCGACTCCTTGCAGCCGCCCTCGCTCGACGCGATGCAGAAGATCGGCACCGTCACGACGAGCGGGAACAACGCGGTGGTGAAGGTCACCAAGCAGGTCAAGACCCAGTACGTACTCGTATGGCTCACGGCCCTGCCGTACGCATCCGGTGACGAGTACAGCAACGCCGGTTACAAGCAGGCCATCACCGATGTGACCTTCAAGGGCTGAGAGCCGGACGGACACCAGGGGGGAGGTTCGATGACCGATGGCACCGCCTACGGCGGCAGCAGCGATCAGGACCTCCTGGCCCGACACGTGGCAGGTGACCCGGACGCTTTCGGCGAACTCGTCCGCCGCCACCGCGACCGTCTCTGGGCCGTGGCCCTGCGGACGCTGGGAGACCGCGAGGAGGCCGCCGACGCCGTCCAGGACGCCCTTGTCTCCGCCTATCGGGCCGCCCACACCTTCCGAGGCCAGTCGGCCGTCACCACGTGGCTTCACCGCATCACGGTGAACGCCTGTCTCGACCGCGCCCGCAAAGCGGCCTCCCGGAGGACGGCCCCGGTCGAGGACACCGAGCGTCTGGAGCAGCTGCTGGAGCCGCACGAGTCGGCCTCGGCGCCCGCCGAACGCAACGATCTGCACCGCCGGCTGCTGGCGGCCCTGGCCACCCTGCCGCCCGAGCAGCGCGCGGCGCTCGTCCTGGTGGACATGCAGGGCTACCCGGTGGCCGAGGCCGCCCGGATCCTGGAGGTGCCGACCGGCACGGTGAAGAGCCGGTGCGCCCGGGGGAGAGCACGACTCCTGCCGTTGCTCACCGATCTGCGCCCCGAAGGCGGCACCGGCGGCGGAAAGCCGGCGGACACGGAACGGAACCAGACGACGGGGACATCCGTCCCACCCGCGGCGGGACCTCCCAAGGCGGGGCCGCCGGACGCAGGGCCAAGCGATTCAGCCGCAGTGAAGGGCGGAGGTGGACGAGCGTGACGTCGTCGCCGACGGACATGAGCGGGCACCCGGACGTCGCGGAGATCTCCGACCTCGCCGAGGGCCTGCTGCCACCTCCACGCACCACCGATGTACGGCGGCACTTGGACACGTGCGAGCTCTGCGCGGACGTCTACGCATCGCTGGAGGAGATCCGGGGGCTGCTCGGCACAGTGCCGGGACCCCCACGCATGCCCGCCGACGTGGCCGGCCGTATCGACGCCGCCCTCGCGGCGGAAGCACTGCTCAGCGCCACGACACCCGAGCCCGGAGAGGTCTCGGCGGCCAAGGTGGCGCTCCCCGAGCCGCAGAGGAGCGACCGCGCCCCTGTTTCACGTGAAACACCGGCACCGGCCGACCGTCCTGCCGGCAGCGCCCGCCGCTCCACCACGGGACCGGGCCGCAAGGACGGCAAGCGGAGCGGGCGGCGCAGGATCGCCGCCCTCGGTGCCGTGTTCGCGGCGGCCGCTCTGGGACTCGGCACCGTGGTCGTGTCGTCCCTCGATGACGGTACGCCGCCGGGGGAGACAGGCGGCCACCGGTCCTCGGCCGCGGACACCTTCTCCGAGGGGAAGCTCCAGCGGCAGGTCTCCGCCCTCCTGGCCGAGAGGCAGGGAGAGCGGAGCGAGTCCCGCACGCCGCGCAGCCTCGGTGCCCAGACCGAGCCGGAGAGCGGCAACCGCGTCTTCACCCAGCCTGCGGTCCCCGCGTGCGTCCAGCAGGGCATCGGCCGGGAAGACCCGCCGCTCGCCACGGAGGAGGGCGTCTACCAGGGCAGGAAGGCGCTGCTCCTCGTGTTGTCCGAGATCTCCGACGACCGCAGGGTCACCGTCTACATCGTCGAGACAGCATGTGTGGACGATCCCTCGACCGGCGCGGCCAAGGTGCTCCTGAAACGCTCGTACACTCCCTGAGACTCACGCTTGGTCTTCGCCGTACGGACCACCGGCTCGGTACGGCTTCCCTGCGTGCCCGTCCGCCCTCTCCGTGTGCCCGGGCACAGCGGGAATGCACGCCCCTTAGGATCCGTTGGGTGGGGTGAGAGTTCCCAGAGAAGCTCCCCCAGGCCGTATGACGCAGTCCAGAGACGAGGAATCAAGCCGTGAGCGACGTCCGTAACGTGATCATCATCGGCTCCGGGCCCGCCGGCTACACGGCGGCGCTCTACACCGCGCGCGCGTCGCTGAAGCCACTGGTGTTCGAGGGCGCCGTCACCGCCGGTGGCGCGCTGATGAACACGACCGAGGTGGAGAACTTCCCGGGCTTCCAGGACGGCATCATGGGCCCCGAGCTCATGGACAACATGCGTGCCCAGGCCGAGCGCTTCGGTGCCGAGCTCGTTCCGGACGACATCGTCGCCGTCGACCTGACCGGCGAGATCAAGACCGTCACCGACACCGCGGGCACGGTCCATCGGGCCAAGGCCGTGATCGTCGCCACCGGATCGCAGCACCGCAAGCTCGGCCTGCCGAACGAGGACGCCCTCTCCGGCCGCGGGGTCTCCTGGTGCGCCACCTGCGACGGCTTCTTCTTCAAGGACCAGGACATCGCCGTCATCGGTGGCGGTGACACCGCGATGGAGGAAGCCACGTTCCTCTCCCGCTTCGCCAAGTCCGTGACGATCGTCCACCGCCGGGACACCCTGCGCGCCTCCAAGGCGATGCAGGAGCGTGCCTTCGCCGACCCGAAGATCAGCTTCATCTGGGACAGCGAGGTCGCCGAGATCCAGGGCGAGCAGAAGCTGTCGGGCCTGAAGCTGCGCAACGTGAAGACCGGCGAGCTCTCGGACCTGGCGGTGACCGGCCTGTTCATCGCGATCGGCCACGACCCGCGCACCGAGCTCTTCAAGGGCCAGCTGGAGCTGGACGAGGAGGGCTACCTGAAGGTCGCCGCTCCCTCGACGCGCACGAACGTGACCGGTGTCTTCGCCGCCGGTGACGTGGTCGACCACACCTACCGCCAGGCGATCACCGCGGCCGGTACCGGCTGCTCCGCCGCGCTGGACGCCGAGCGCTTCCTCGCCGCGCTGGCCGACGTGGACCAGGCCGAGCCCGAGAAGACCACTGTCTGACCCCCCATTCGCCACGCACCAACCAGTTAAGGAGCCCGCCGTGGCCGGCACCCTGAAGAATGTGACCGACGACTCCTTCGAGCAGGACGTCCTCAAGAGCGACAAGCCCGTGCTGGTGGACTTCTGGGCCGCCTGGTGCGGTCCCTGCCGCCAGATTGCGCCGTCCCTGGAGGCGATCGCCGCCGAGTACGGTGACAAGATCGAGGTCGTCAAGCTGAACATCGACGAGAACCCGGGTACGGCCGCCAAGTACGGCGTCATGTCCATCCCGACCCTGAACGTCTACCAGGGTGGCGAGGTCGCCAAGACCATCGTCGGCGCCAAGCCCAAGGCCGCGCTCGTGCGCGACCTTGAGGAGTTCATCGCCGAGTGACGTTTCACGGAACCTGGTTTCACGTGAAACACGAAGGGGCCGGCCCGGCAGGGCCGGCCCCTTCGTCCATCGTCGCTCCGGTGGTGGTTCTTCTCAGAGCGGCCTGAGAGCCGGTTCCTTCTGCACCGCGCCGAGCAGCCGGTCGAGTGCCATCTCCACGTCTTCCTTCCACGACAGCGTGGACCGCAGCTCCAAGCGGAGCCGCGGGTGTGTGGGGTGCGGCCGGACCGTCTTGAAGCCCACCGCCAGCAGATGGTCGGCCGGGAGCAGGCAGGCCGGCTCTTTCCAGCGGGCGTCTCCGAACGCCTCGATCGCCTTGAACCCCCGCCGCAGGAGATCCTTGGCGACGGTCTGGACCATGACGCGGCCCAGCCCCTGGCCCTGGTAGCCCGGCATGATGAACGCGGTGATCAGCTGCACGGCATCGGGTGAGACGGGACTCGTGGGGAACGCCGTGGAGCGTGGCACATAGGCGGGAGGGGCATAGAGCACGAAGCCCACCGGTACGTCGTCGACGTAGACGACCCGGCCGCAGGACCCCCAGTCCAGCAGCACCGCGGAGATCCAGGCTTCCTTCTCCAGGGCAGATGTGCCCGCCTTTACCGCGGCCTCGCCGCTGACGGGGTCCAGCTCCCAGAAGACACACGAGCGACAGCGCTGGGGAAGGTCCTGAAGGTTGTCCAACGTGAGCGGTACGAGCCGACGCCCCATGAAGGCTGTTCCTCGCTTCCTAGGCCCGCCGCGCTGCGGGCGGCTGTCAGAGCACTCCGTTCCCTGAGCAGGCTGCCGATGAACCCGCCGACCGCGCCCAGCCCCAGCCCTGCGCCCACCAGCCCGGTCCGGCTCATCGTTCGCATGGCCCCATGCCTTCCTCTCAGAGGTTCCAGCAGGTGAGTGCGCCATACCCGCACGCATCGTATCCACGATGCGATTCCCTCGAAACCGAGGGAAAGCAAAAGGGCGGGCCTGTTCCGGTACACACCGGACACGGTCCGCCCTGTCACCTGCGGGGCGGCACCAGCCGCCCCGCCCACCCGGAGATCAGGAATCCGTCTCCTCGGAATCACTCTCCTGCAGCTTCTGCTGGAGCACCGGCCCCTCGCCGGGAGCCAGGGTGCCCAGGATGCGTTCGAGGTCCTCCAGGGAGGCGAACTCGACCGTGATCTTGCCCTTCTTCTGCCCCAGGTCGACCTTCACCCGCGTCTCGAAGCGGTCCGAGAGCCGCGTCGCGAGGTCGGTGAGAGCCGGAGAGACCCGGGAGCCGGCCCGCGGCCCCTTCGAGCGCTGCGGCTTCTGCGGCCGGGAACCCATCAGGGTCACGATCTCTTCGACAGCCCGGACCGACAGTCCTTCGGCCACGATCCGATGGGCCAGCCGGTCCTGCTCCTCCGGGTCCTCCACCGCCAGCAGCGCCCGCGCGTGTCCGGCCGAGAGCACTCCGGCGGCGACCCGTCGCTGGACCGCCGACGAGAGCTTCAGCAGACGCAGCGTGTTGGAGACCTGCGGGCGGGAACGGCCGATGCGGTCCGCCAGCTGGTCGTGGGTGCAGTTGAACTCGTTCAGCAGCTGGTCGTAGGCGGCGGCCTCTTCCAGCGGGTTGAGCTGAGCCCGGTGCAGGTTCTCCAGGAGAGCGTCCAGGAGAAGCTTCTCGTCCTCCGTGGCCCGCACGATCGCGGGGATCACCTTCAGTCCCGCCTCACGGCATGCACGCCAGCGGCGCTCACCCATGATGAGCTCGTAGCGCGCCGGACCCACCTGCCGGACGACGACCGGCTGGAGGAGACCGACCTCCTTGATGGAGGTGACGAGCTCCGCCAGGGCGTCCTCGTCGAACACCACACGCGGCTGCCGAGGATTCGGCGTGATGGCGTCGAGAGGAATCTCCGCGAAATGTGCTCCCAGGGGAGACGCGGGAACCTCCGTGGCGGTCCCTGCGGACTGCTCTGTTTCACGTGAAACACGCGGCAGTGTGGCCACCTTCGCCGCGGCCACCCCACGGTCGGTCGTCAGCCCGGGGACCGTCGCAGGAGAGGGGGAAGCGGCACTCCCCAGCGCGGCCGAAGCCACCGTCTTCTCCGTCGGGGCAGGAGGAATCAGAGCGCCGAGACCACGACCCAACCCCCTTCGTCGCTCGCTCACTGCATCCCCTCCACCATGTTCGGGTTGTTCTGGGCGCCGATGTGGGCGTGGGTCGGGTCGTAGCTGACGCCGACACCCCTCAGCGCGATTTCTCGTGCCGCCTCCAGATAGGAGAGGGCACCACTTGATCCTGGATCGTAGGTCAGCACGGTCTGCCCATAGCTCGGTGCCTCCGAGATACGGACCGACCGCGGAATGCTCGTCCGCAGCACCTCGTCACCGAAGTGGTTGCGCACCTCTTCCGCGACCTGAGAAGCGAGCCGTGTCCGGCCGTCGTACATGGTGAGCAGGATCGTCGACACATGGAGCGTGGGGTTGAGGTGCCCCCGCACCAGGTCGACGTTCCGCAGCAGCTGCCCCAGGCCTTCCAGCGCGTAGTACTCACACTGAATGGGGATCAGCACCTCCTGGCCGGCGACGAGGGCGTTGACCGTCAGCAGGCCCAGGGACGGCGGGCAGTCGATGAGGATGTAGTCCAGCGGCTGCTCGTAGGCCTGGATCGCCCGCTGTAGCCGGCTTTCCCGCGCCACCAGCGACACCAGCTCGATCTCCGCACCGGCGAGATCGATGGTGGCGGGAGCACAGAAGAGACCTTCGACGTCAAGGACCGGCTGGACGACGTCCGAGAGCGGTTTGCTCTCGACCAGCACGTCGTAGATGGACGGAACCTCGGCATGGTGATCGATACCCAGAGCGGTGGACGCGTTGCCCTGGGGGTCGAGGTCGATCACCAGGACGCGCCCGCCGTGCAGGGCCAGCGACGCCGCCAGGTTGACGGTCGTCGTCGTCTTGCCGACGCCGCCCTTCTGGTTGGCGACCACGATGATCCGGGTCTGTTCGGGCCGCGGCATGCCCTCGCCGGCGCGGCCCAGAGCCTCCACCGCCAGCTGGGCAGCTCGACCGATCGGAGTGTCGTCCATCGGGGGCGGCGTTTCACGTGAAACATCCGCTCCCATCGACTCGGTACGGGGACCGGGGACCGGATCGGTCATCGGCCCCGCGATATTGGCGTCGGACCGCAAGGATTCACTCTCCTCGACTTCAGGCTCGCAATGAACAGAGCCTCCCATGCCTTCGGGGTCGTGAACCAGTGAGGTCTGATCTTCTGTGGAGAAATCCACCTCTGTGGACATCTCCGTGACCTCCACGAGGGAAGGGGCTTCGTCTTCGGCGGGAGACTGCTCCCCGGGCGTCTTCGACGACGTGAGAGACCCCAGAGGCTTACGGTCGCGGGGTTCGGCCGCAGCGCGGCCCCGATCGATGATGCCGTGCAGCAGTGAGCGACGTTTCACGTGAAACACGATGCACAGCCGCCTTGGTCGATCTGTCGCGACACTCCGGCGTGCGTAGGTTTGGCGGCTTGTGTGGAGTACGTCTCGTCGGCGGTCCTCTCCGCCCCGCCGGTGTCACCCGGCCGGCCGCCGACGCGCTTCCGCTCCCGCCCGGCCCGGCTACCCCCGGCGACGCCGGGCCCTCCCCGTCCGGGCCGCCTTCGCCCGTTTGGCGGCGAAGCGCACACCCCCGGGGCTTTCCCCGACCTCGACCCGCACGACCGTGGACATCGGGTCCACGATCCCCTCGCCGACGTGCAGGATGGATGTCTCCACGGCGCCCAGCTTGCTCAGCGCGGTGGCGGCACTCTTCAACTCCTCCTCGGCGGTGTCGCCCTTGAGGGCGAGCATCTCGCCGTACGGACGCAGCAGGGGAATGCCCCAGGTGGCCAGGCGATCCAGCGGTGCCACGGCCCGGGCCGTCACCACATGGACGGGCGGGAGCTTGCCCATGACCTCCTCGGCCCGGCCCCGGACGACGGTCACGTGGTCCAGGCCCAGCAGTTCCACGACCTCGGTCAGGAAGGTGGTGCGGCGCAGGAGCGGCTCCAGCAGGGTGATCTTCAGGTCGTCACGGACGAGCGCCAGCGGGATCCCGGGCAGACCGGCCCCCGAGCCCACGTCGCACACCGTGACCCCCTCGGGCACCGCCTCGGCGAGCACCGCGCAGTTGAGCAGGTGCCGCTCCCACAGCCGGGGAACCTCACGCGGGCCGATCAGGCCGCGCTGCACTCCCGCCTCGGCGAGCAGCTCCGCATAGCGGACCGCGTCCGCGAAGCGATCGCCGAACACCTCGCGGGCCTGCTCGGGCGCAGGGGGAAGCTCCGCTGCCTCCGTCACGGGGGACCGTCCTTCCGTACCGCGCCGACGCGCTGGGCGCCGACACCAGAACCACCAGAACTATCAGGCTGACAAAGACCGGCCCCGCCTGCGCAACAGACGGGGCCGGGAAAACGCGGGGCCGATCAGGCGGGCAGCACGACGACGAAGCGCTGCGGCTCCTCGCCCTCGGACTCGCTGCGCAGGCCCGCCGCCTTCACCGCGTCGTGCACGACCTTGCGCTCGAAGGGCGTCATCGGCTTGAGCCGCACGGCCTCGCCGCTGCTCTTGGCCTCGGCGGCGGCCTTGGCACCCAGCTCGGAGAGCTCGGCGCGCTTCCTGGCCCGGTAGCCCGCGATGTCGAGCATCAGCCGACTGCGGTCCCCGGTCTCCCGGAGCACGGCCAGGCGCGTGAGCTCCTGCAGAGCCTCCAGCACCTCGCCGTCACGGCCGACCAGCTTCTGCAGGTCGCGGCTGCCCGTGTCGCTGATGATCGAGACGGAGGCACGGTCGGCCTCGACGTCCATGTCGATGTCGCCGTCGAGGTCGGCGATGTCGAGCAGACCCTCCAGGTAGTCCGCCGCGATCTCACCCTCCTGCTCCAGGCGGGTCAGAGTGTCTGCGCCCTCGGCAGCGGCGGAGATGGTGCCTTCCGTCACGGGATGGACTCCTTCTTACTTCTTCGACGGGGACTTGGGCCGCTGCGGACCCTTGCGCTGTCCGGACTGGGCCTTGCTGCGGGTACCGGCGGCGGGCTTCTGCTGGCCCTTCTTGCCACCGGCGGGCTTGGTGTCCTGAGGTTCGTCGGACTTACTCAGCGAGGTCTTCGTCTCGGGCTCGCCGGCCGCCTTCGCACCGGCCTGGCGCTGCGCCTTGGTCTGCCGCTTCGGCTGCTGCCGCCTCGCGGCGGCGGCAGCGCCGGCGGCATCCGTCGCCGACACACCGTCCGCGCCCTGCGCGGCAGCCGTGGCCTCGCTCTTCACGATGGTGCCGTCGGCCTGGGCGGCCAGTCCCGCCTTGTTCAGCCCGTTGATGAACTTGCGCTCGTACTCGTTGCGGTCGCGGCCCTTGGCGACGATGGCCTTGACGATGGCCCGCTCACCGCGGCCACGGGTCTTGCCGTGGTGGACGACGCGCTTGTGCAGGCGCTCCAGGTAGGCGGCCTGAGCCTTGGAACCCGGGGTCGGGTTGTTGTGGATGACGTACATCTGCTGGCCCATGGTCCACACGTTGGTGGTCAGCCAGTAGACGAGGACACCGACCGGGAAGTTGATGCCGAAGACGGCGAACATGATCGGGAAGACGTACATCAGCATCTTCTGCTGCTGCATGAACGGCGTCTTCACCGTCGTGTCGACGTTCTTCGTCATCAGCTGGCGCTGCGTGAAGAACTGCGACGCCGACATCAGGACGATCATGATGGCCGTGATCACCCGCACGTCGGTGAGGGTGGCGCCGAGCGCCTCCACCTTGGACGAGCTGTCGGTGAACTTCGCGGCCAGCGGAGCGCCGAAGATGTGGGCCTTCTGCGCGCTGTCGAGCAGACGGTTGTTGATCACGCCGATGGTGTCGTTCGACGCGATCGCGTTGAGCACGTGGTACAGGGCGAAGAAGAACGGGGACTGCGCCAGGATGGGAAGGCACGAGGAGAGCGGGTTGGTGCCCGACTCCTTGTACAGCTTCATCATCTCTTCGGACTGACGCTGCCGGTCGTTCTTGTAGCGCTCCTGGATCTTCTTCATCTCCGGCTGGAGCGTCTGCATGGCCCGCGTCGCCTTGATCTGCTTCACGAAGAGCGGGATCAGGCAGATACGGATCAGGACCACCAGGGACACGATGGACAGGCCCCAGGCCCAGCCGGTGTCCGGGCCGAAGAGTCCGCCGTACACCTTGTGGAACTGGACGATGACCCAGGAGACGGGTGTTGTGATGAAGCTGAAGAGGCTGGCAATCGTGTCCACTAATCATGCTCCTTGGGCATGGGACGAGGTCTCTGCGGCCGGGCCCGGAGGACTCGACGGACTCGCGGGAGAAGTCTGTCCCTCGGTGGCCGGTTCGGCGGCGGAGGGCCCGCCCCTGCGTGCGCGCCAGGCGTCACGCAGCATTTCGTGCCATCGCGGCCGCTTGCGCGGGGGGACGTGGTCCACCCCGCCCAGCGACCAGGGGTTGCACCGCAGGATGCGCCAGGCGGTGAGGGCCGTCCCCTTGAGGGCACCGTGCCGGTCGATGGCCGTGTAGCCGTAATGGGAACACGACGGGTAGTACTTGCACACCGGCCCGAGCAGAGGACTGATCGTCCACTGGTACAGCTTGATCAGGGCCAGCAGCGGGTACTTCATCGCGCGCCCCCTCCCAGGAGCCGCTGGAGTGCGGCGTCCAGGTCTCGGGCCAGCTGTGCATGGTCGGCGTCGCCCGCACCGGGCAGCGCTCGTACGACTACCAGGCTACCGGGGGGAAACAGACCGATCCGCTCGCGCATCAGATGACGAAGCCTGCGCTTCACCTTGTTGCGCACCACCGCGCCACCCACGGCCTTGCTCACGACGAAACCCGCACGCGTCGGGGGAGCGCTCCCCCCAGGCGCGTGCGGGTCCGTGGCACCGCTTCGAAGGTGGACGACGAGGTGCGGGCGTCCGGCCCGACGACCTCGACGTACCGCGGTCGCGAAGTCCTCGCGCCGCCTCAGCCGGTTCTCGGTGGGCAGCACGACGTCATGACCTGACCGGGATCAGGCGGACAGACGGGCGCGACCCTTGCTGCGGCGGGACGCGAGGATCGCGCGGCCGGCACGGGTGCGCATACGCAGCCGGAAGCCGTGGGTCTTCGCGCGACGACGGTTGTTCGGCTGGAAGGTGCGCTTGCTCACTCGGGGGCTCCAGTAAAAATCGATGGTGGCGGGGTGCCGTCCTGGCTGTCACCGTGCGCCCACGAGTAGCTCGCGTTACGCCCCAGTGCACCGCTTTCCGATCACCTGACGCGATCTGTGCCCATCGGAGGCAGGCGGCAGCAGCCATCGACAACTCGACCTGGTCACGGTACGCGGGGCTGCGCCATCCGGTCAAACCGGTGACGTAGGGGAGACACTGTCCACAGGCTGGGGACAACAACTTGAACCGCACCCGTCGCCCTGACTACCGTGGCTGAACTCCGATTCGTTCCTTTGTCCCCTCCCGGCCGATTGATTCCACCGGCCGCCCGAGTCTGATCCCGACCCGTCCCCGAACCACACGTTCGGGGGACTTGTGAGAGAGCGTGCCCTGTGGCTGACGTACCTGCCGATCTTGCCGCAGTGTGGCCGCGTGTACTGGAGCAGCTCCTCGGCGAGGGCCGCGGCCAGGGGGTCGAGGCGAAGGACGAGCACTGGATCCGGCGCACCCAGCCGCTCGCGCTGGTCGCCGACACCGCCCTGCTCGCCGTACCGAACGAGTTCGCGAAGGGTGTGCTCGAGGGCCGCCTCGCACCGGTCGTCAGCGACACGCTGAGCCGGGAGTGCGGCCGCCCGATCCGCATCGCGATCACCGTCGACGACTCCGCGGGCGAGCCCGCCGCCCCGCCGGCGCCGCCCGCCCGCCCCCAGCCGCGCTACGACGAGCCCGAGCCGTCCTCCGGTCCGGGCGGCCCCTACGACCAGCACGGCCCGTACGAGGGCTACGGCCGTCACCGCGCCGAGCAGATGCCGGGCGGCTCCGGCGACCAGCTCCCGGCGGCCCGTCCCGCCTATCCGGCGGAGTACCAGCGTCCGGAGCCCGGCTCCTGGCCGCGTCCGGCGCAGGACGACTACGGCTGGCAGCAGCAGCGGCTCGGCTTCCCGGAGCGGGAGCCGTACGCGTCGCCCCCGCCGGAGTCGTACGGCTCCTCCCCCCGGGACGCGTACAACCAGGACACCTACGGCCAGGAGCCGTACGCGAAGGACGGGTACGCGCAGGAGCCGTACCCGCAGGACGCCTACCAGCAGGACTACCGCCCGCAGTCCCCCCAGTCCGCGGAGCGCCCGTCGCACGACGCGCAGCGCGGCGACTACGAGCAGGCGCGGGGCGACTACGAGCAGCGGGACGCGCGCCGGGAGCTGCCCGAGCCGCCGTCCGGCCCGGGGCACGTCCACCGCGGCGGCCCGGCCGGCCCCGCCCTGCCCGCCACCGGCGCGCCGGGACCGCTGGCCGCGCAGCCCGCGCCGGCGACCGGGCCGGGCGAGCCGACCGCACGCCTGAACCCGAAGTACCTCTTCGACACGTTCGTGATCGGCGCCTCCAACCGGTTCGCGCACGCGGCGGCCGTCGCCGTCGCCGAGGCACCCGCGAAGGCGTACAACCCGCTGTTCATCTACGGCGAGTCCGGGCTCGGCAAGACGCACTTGCTGCACGCGATCGGGCACTACGCGCGGAGTCTGTACCCCGGCACGCGGGTGCGGTACGTGAGCTCGGAGGAGTTCACCAACGAGTTCATCAACTCCATCCGCGACGGCAAGGGCGACAGCTTCCGCAAGCGCTACCGCGAGATGGACATCCTGCTCGTCGACGACATCCAGTTCCTGGCGGACAAGGAGTCGACGCAGGAGGAGTTCTTCCACACGTTCAACACGCTCCACAACGCCAACAAGCAGATCGTGCTCTCCAGCGACCGGCCGCCCAAGCAGCTGGTGACGCTGGAGGACCGGCTGCGGAACCGTTTCGAGTGGGGCCTGATCACCGACGTCCAGCCGCCCGAGCTGGAGACGCGCATCGCGATCCTGCGCAAGAAGGCGGTGCAGGAGCAGCTGAACGCCCCGCCGGAGGTGCTGGAGTTCATCGCCTCCCGGATCTCGCGCAACATCCGTGAGCTGGAGGGCGCGCTGATCCGGGTGACGGCGTTCGCCTCGCTCAACCGGCAGCCGGTGGACCTGGGCCTGACGGAGATCGTCCTGAAGGACCTGATCCCCGGCGGCGAGGACTCCACGCCCGAGATCACCTCCACGGCGATCATGAGCGCGACCGCGGACTACTTCGGCCTCACGGTCGAGGATCTGTGCGGCAGTTCGCGCGGCCGTCAGCTGGTCACGGCCCGGCAGATCGCCATGTATCTGTGCCGCGAGCTGACGGACCTGTCGCTGCCGAAGATCGGCGCGCTGTTCGGCGGCCGCGACCACACGACGGTGATGCACGCCGACCGCAAGATCCGGAATCTGATGGCCGAGCGGCGTTCCATCTACAACCAGGTCACGGAGCTCACGAACCGCATCAAGAACGGCTGACGGGCCGGACCGCCGCCGTGCGCCGCCCACGTCGCCGAGGCGCCTCCGGAAGGGTTCCGGGGGCGCCTTCGCGCGTGCCCGCCGCGGGGCCGCCCGTCCGCCGCCGGGAGGTCTTCCCTCCCCCCGGCGGGCGGCGGCCACACATCACCCGCGCGTCCGCGTGTCCGGCGAGGACCCCGCCTACGCCGCGCAGGACCCTCCACGCCACGCACAGCCCCTCCGAGCCGCCCCCGCGCCGCCACCCCTCGCGTGTGGCGAGATCTGCCCACTTCGCCACCCACCGCCTCCCGCGTCCCGCCCCGTCGGCCGCTTCCCGGCCCGCACGGCGCGCTCCACCGTCGTACGGCGACGTCGCGCTGCCGGCCCCGGCGTTCGAATACCTGCGGAGTTACGGCCGTCCTCCACAGATCCGCCGACTTTCTTGCGTCCACACCCTGGGGACTGGGAAGTTGTCCCGATCTTGTCCACAGGGCCGCGCGGCGAAAGATCATCGGCCCAGGTCAGGTGCCTGTGGATTAGTGGACAAACGTTATCCACAGCCTGTGGACGACAAGGCGACCCGCATACCGGCCGTCGCGTTGTCCACGGTCGATCCACAGGCTGAGGACGCTTGTCCCCAGGCATCGGCAGCTTCTCCACATGGCTGTCCACTGTTCGGCAACACGACCCGCCTTCTCACCGCTTCGAGTGAAAGGCGTCACATGAAGGTGCCGGATTGGGCTGTGGGAAAGACGGGTAAAACTGGGGACGACGCTGGGGAGAAGTCGCCCCTGCCTGTGCATGGGGTGTGCAGAACTTTCCGTTCTCCACAGAGACCCCGGGTTGTCCACGGGTGTCACCCACAGGGCCGGTGGACAAAATCACCGTGCTGAGCTGGGGAAACGTAGTTATCCACGGTATCCACAGGCCCTACTACTACGTCCGACTAGAGAGAGCGCGGAATCCGTTTCGAAGCGGGGCCTGTGCACAACTCGCCCTCTCGCCTCCGGCCGCGGCCCGGTACGACTTGACCCCGAGGGGCACCTGCTGTCAGTGCGGTGCGTCAGACTGGACCCCGGTGTCCTTCCCTCCCCAGGGGCCCGCGACACCGAGTCAGACGACGAAGGCGAAGCAGGGCGAGAAGCGCCGGCAACAGCAGGAGGCGGCTTACGGTGAAGATCCGGGTGGAACGCGACGTACTCGCGGAGGCAGTGGCCTGGGCGGCACGCAGCCTCCCGGCCCGTCCGCCGGCGCCTGTCCTCGCCGGCCTGCTGCTGAAGGCCGAGGACGGACAGCTGAGCCTGTCCAGCTTCGACTACGAGGTCTCCGCGCGGGTGTCGGTGGAGGCCGAGGTCGAGGAGGAGGGCACGGTCCTCGTCTCCGGCCGCCTGCTGGCCGACATCTCCCGCGCCCTCCCCAACCGGCCGGTGGAGATTTCCACAGACGGTGTACGGGCGACGGTGGTGTGCGGCACCTCGCGATTCACACTCCACACCCTGCCTGTGGAGGAGTACCCGGCCCTGCCGCAGATGCCGAACGCGACGGGCACGGTCCCCGGCGAGGTCTTCGCCTCCGCCGTGCAGCAGGTCGCCATCGCCGCGGGCCGCGACGACACACTGCCCGTCCTCACCGGTGTGCGCATCGAGATCGAGGGCGACACGGTCACGCTGGCCTCCACCGACCGCTACCGCTTCGCGGTCCGCGAGTTCCTGTGGAAGCCGGAGAACCCGGAAGCCTCCGCGGTCGCCCTGGTGCCCGCCAAGACGCTCCTGGACACCGCCAAGGCCCTGACCAGCGGCGACCAGGTGACCCTGGCGCTGTCCGGCTCGGGCGCGGGCGAGGGCCTGATCGGTTTCGAGGGCGCCGGGCGCCGCACCACGACCCGTCTGCTGGAGGGCGACCTCCCGAAGTACCGCACGCTGTTCCCGACGGAGTTCAACAGCGTCGCCGTGATCGAGACCGCGCCCTTCGTGGAGGCCGTCAAGCGCGTGGCCCTGGTCGCCGAGCGCAACACCCCGGTGCGGCTCAGCTTCGAGCAGGGCGTGCTCATCCTGGAAGCCGGTTCCAGCGACGATGCACAGGCTGTGGAAAGGGTCGACGCGCAGCTGGAGGGCGACGACATCTCGATCGCCTTCAACCCGACCTTCCTGCTGGACGGCCTGAGCGCCATCGACTCCCCGGTGGCCCAGCTCTCCTTCACGACGTCCACCAAGCCCGCGCTGCTCAGCGGCAAGCCGGCCGTGGACGCCGAGGCGGACGAGGCGTACAAGTACCTGATCATGCCGGTGCGGCTCAGCGGCTGACCGCGTCCCGGACCGGCGACGGCCCGCGCCCCGGTGCGCGGGCCCGGACGAATCCGCAGGTGAGGGCGTCGTCTGAGCGCGTACGCCCACAGCTGTGCGGGCACGTCCGGGTTTAGGCTCGGACGTGGGTACGACGTGCCGTGGCCCGCCCCCCGACGGGTGCGGGCCGCCGGGCACGGACGTGCCGTCACGCCACCTCGCACACCTAAGGACACAACTGATGGAGCTCGGTCTCGTCGGCCTCGGCAAGATGGGCGGCAACATGCGCGAGCGGATCCGCCGCGCGGGCCACACCGTCATCGGATACGACCGCAACCCGGACGTCGCGGATGTCCACAGCCTGGAAGAGCTGGTGGGCAAGTTGAAGGGCCCGCGCGTGGTCTGGGTGATGGTCCCGGCCGGCGAGCCCACCCAGACCACCATCGACCGGCTCGCCGAGCTGCTGGAGCCCGGCGACGTCGTCGTGGACGGCGGCAACTCCCGCTGGACCGACGACGAGAAGCACGCCGCCGAGCTGGCCGCCAAGGGCATCGGCTTCGTCGACTGCGGTGTCTCCGGCGGTGTGTGGGGCCTGGAGAACGGCTACGCGCTGATGTACGGCGGTGACGCCGAGAACGTCGCCAAGGTGCAGCCGGTCTTCGACGCGCTCAAGCCCGAGGGCGACTTCGGCTCGGTGCACGCGGGCAAGGTCGGCGCGGGCCACTTCGCGAAGATGGTCCACAACGGCATCGAGTACGCGATGATGCAGGCCTACGCCGAGGGCTGGGAGCTGCTGGAGAAGGTCGACTCCGTGGAGAACGTCCGCGAGGTCTTCCGCTCCTGGCAGGAGGGTACGGTCATCCGCTCCTGGCTGCTCGACCTGGCCGTCAACGCCCTGGACGACGACGAGCACCTGGAGGGGCTGCGCGGTTACGCGCAGGACTCGGGCGAGGGACGCTGGACGGTGGAGGCCGCGATCGACAACGCGGTGCCGCTGCCGGCGATCACCGCGTCGCTGTTCGCGCGGTTCGCCTCCCGCCAGGAGGACTCGCCGCAGATGAAGATGATCGCGGCGCTGCGCAACCAGTTCGGCGGCCACGCGGTCGAGAAGAAGTAAGCAGTACCCGAAGGTTGGAGAGGTCGGCGAACGACCATGCACGTCACGCATCTGTCGCTGGCCGACTTCCGCTCGTACGCCCGGGTCGAGGTCCCGCTGGACCCGGGCGTCACCGCCTTCGTCGGCCCCAACGGGCAGGGCAAGACCAATCTCGTCGAGGCCGTCGGCTATCTCGCCACCCTCGGCAGCCACCGCGTCTCCTCCGACGCTCCCCTGGTCCGCATGGGCGCCGACCGGGCGATCGTCCGGGCGCAGGTGCGCCAGGGCGACCGGCAGCAGCTGATCGAGCTGGAGCTGAACCCGGGCCGCGCCAACCGCGCCCGCATCAACCGGTCCTCACAGGTCAGGCCCCGTGACGTGCTGGGCATCGTACGGACCGTGCTCTTCGCGCCCGAGGACCTCGCCCTGGTCAAGGGCGACCCCGGGGAGCGGCGCCGCTTCCTCGACGAGCTGATCACCGCGCGCTCCCCGCGCATGGCCGGGGTCCGCTCCGACTACGACCGCGTCCTCAAGCAGCGCAACACCCTGCTGAAGTCGGCCGCGCTGGCCCGCCGGCACGGCGGCCGCACCCTGGACCTGTCCACCCTCGACGTCTGGGACCAGCACCTCGCGCGCGCGGGCGCCGAGCTGCTCGCCCAGCGCCTGGACCTGATCGCCGCGATCCAGCCGCTGGCCGACAAGGCGTACGAGCAGCTGGCGCCCGGCGGCGGGCCCATCGCCCTGGAGTACAAGCCGTCGGCCCCGGGTGAGGCCCACACGCGCGAGGACCTCCACGAGCAGCTGCTGGCCGCGCTCGCCGACGCCCGCAGACAGGAGATCGAGCGGGGCGTCACCCTCGTCGGCCCGCACCGGGACGACCTGCTGCTCAGGCTCGGCCAGCTGCCCGCCAAGGGATACGCCTCCCACGGCGAGTCCTGGTCCTACGCGCTGGCGCTGCGGCTGGCCTCCTACGACCTGCTGCGCGCCGAGGGCAACGAGCCGGTGCTCGTCCTCGACGACGTCTTCGCCGAGCTGGACGCCCGCCGCCGCGAACGGCTGGCGGAGCTGGTGGCGCCCGGCGAGCAGGTGCTGGTGACGGCCGCGGTCGACGACGACGTACCGCATGTGCTGGCGGGGGCGCGGTTCGCGGTCTCCGAGGGGACGGTCGAGCGCGTGTGAGGACGGCGGGAACGTGCACGGGCGAGAGGGGAGAGCAGGGATGAGCCCCGACGGATCCGTACCCGGGAAGACCCCCGAGCCCTCCGGTGTCGACCTCGCGCGCGTGGCGCTGCGGGCGGCGCGGGAGGCTGCACGCGCGCGGGGGGACGCGGTACAGCAGAAGAAGCAGGCGCGGCGCGGCGGCCTGCGGTCCGGCGCGCGCGCCGACGGCCGCGACCCGATGCGGCTCGGCTCGGCGATCAGCCGGCTGATCACCGAGCGCGGGTGGGAGACCCCGGCGGCAGTGGGCGGTGTGATGGGCCGCTGGCCGCAGATCGTGGGCGAGGACGTGGCCAAGCACTGCGTGCCGGAGAAGTACGACGAGGACGAGCGGGTGCTGGTGGTGCGCTGCGACTCCACGGTCTGGGCGACCAACCTGCGTCTGCTCGCGCCCACCCTGGTGGCCCGCCTCAACGAGGACCTGGGCCACGGCTCGGTGCGCATGCTCAAGGTGCAGGGCCCCGGTGGCCCCGCCCGCCGCTACGGACCGCTGCGCGCTCCCGGGAGTACGGGGCCGGGTGACACCTACGGGTGAGCGGGGCGCCCGCGGGTGAGCCGAGGACCGGATCGCGGGTCCGGCGGCCCCGGATCACGGGCCGGAACGGTCCGGATCGGGCAGGTTGCCCGGCGGCCGTGCACGCGTGACCGACATCACAAAGAGGGGCGTCGACGGTGTGTTCGTACCGGCGGCGTCCCTCTTGTCGTACAACCGCACACGGTTGCGAATCTGGAGCTGACTCCGACGTAGCCAAGGGTTGACGGCCCAAAGCTCTGAGTGGCGCTGTGAGCCTCTTGGGGCCCCCATCCGCATATCGGGAGTAGTCCGAGGACGGTTCAGGGCGCCACATGAGAGCTCAGGTACCGGCAAACCCCCATCGTTGTCAGTGCTACCGGTAGACTGGAAGACGATCCCGCCCCAATCGTGGGGACCGTCCGGGAAAAGCTGAGCAACGCTGATCAAGGCTTACCAACGCAACATGCCGCAGCCGCTCCGGCAACCCTCCCCCCGAAGGGGGGAACCCCCAGGAGCCCGGCTCGTGCTGTGCCAGAAAGGGCGCTTCGTGGCCGATTCCGGCAACCCCAACGAGAACATTCCGTCCACCGACACCGGCGTGAACGACGCGGCGAGCACCTCCAGCGGCGAGGTCACCGCCTCGTACGACGCGAGTGCCATCACCGTCCTCGAGGGTCTGGACGCGGTCCGCAAGCGACCCGGCATGTACATCGGCTCGACCGGCGAGCGCGGACTGCACCACCTCGTGTACGAGGTCGTCGACAACTCCGTCGACGAGGCGCTGGCCGGTCACGCGGACACCATCGACGTGACGATCCTCGCCGACGGCGGGGTGCGCGTCGTCGACAACGGCCGTGGCATCCCCGTGGGCATCGTGCCCTCCGAGGGCAAGCCGGCCGTCGAGGTCGTGCTGACGGTGCTGCACGCGGGCGGCAAGTTCGGCGGCGGCGGTTACGCGGTCTCCGGCGGTCTGCACGGCGTGGGCGTGTCCGTCGTGAACGCCCTGTCCAGCAAGGTGTCCGTCGAGGTCAGGACCGACGGCCACCGCTGGACGCAGGACTACAAGATGGGCGTGCCGACGGCGCCGCTGGCCAAGCACGAGGCGACCGAGGAGACCGGCACCTCGGTCACCTTCTGGGCCGACCCGGACATCTTCGAGACCACGGAGTACTCCTTCGAGACGCTGTCGCGGCGTTTCCAGGAGATGGCGTTCCTCAACAAGGGCCTGACGATCAGGCTCACCGACGAGCGCGAGTCGGCGAAGGCCACCGCCGGGGCGGACGAGGCGGGCGCCGACGAGAAGGGCGAGGCGAAGACCGTCACGTACCACTACGAGGGCGGCATCGTCGACTTCGTGAAGTACCTCAACGCCCGCAAGGGCGAGGTCGTCCACCCCACGATCATCGACCTGGAGGCCGAGGACAAGGACAAGAGCCTGTCCCTCGAGGTCGCGATGCAGTGGAACAGCGGCTACAGCGAGGGCGTGTACTCCTTCGCCAACATCATCCACACCCACGAGGGCGGCACCCACGAAGAGGGCTTCCGCGCCGCGCTGACGTCCCTGAT
Organism: Streptomyces sp. NPDC006134; assembly: GCF_040628835.1. Taxonomy (NCBI): domain Bacteria; kingdom Bacillati; phylum Actinomycetota; class Actinomycetes; order Kitasatosporales; family Streptomycetaceae; genus Streptomyces; species Streptomyces sp. NPDC006134. The sequence continues at coordinate 50,180 of NZ_JBEXTV010000051.1, forward strand.
CAACAAGTACGCGCGGGACAAGAAGCTGCTGCGCGAGAAGGACGACAACCTCACCGGCGACGACATCCGCGAGGGCCTGACCGCGATCATCTCGGTCAAGCTGAGCGAGCCGCAGTTCGAGGGCCAGACCAAGACCAAGCTGGGCAACACGGAGGCGAAGACCTTCGTGCAGAAGGCGGTCTACGAGCACCTCAACGACTGGCTGGACCGCAACCCGAACGAGGCCGCGGACATCGTCCGCAAGGGCATCCAGGCGGCCACCGCGCGCGTGGCGGCGCGCAAGGCGCGCGACCTGACCCGCCGCAAGGGGCTGCTGGAGACGGCGTCCCTGCCGGGCAAGCTGGCCGACTGCCAGTCCAACGACCCGGCCAAGTGCGAGATCTTCATCGTCGAGGGCGACTCCGCCGGCGGCTCGGCCAAGTCCGGCCGCAACCCGCAGTACCAGGCGATCCTCCCGATCCGCGGCAAGATCCTCAACGTCGAGAAGGCGCGCATCGACCGCATCCTGCAGAACCAGGAGATCCAGGCGATGATCTCCGCGTTCGGCACGGGCGTGCACGAGGACTTCGACATCGAGAAGCTCCGCTACCACAAGATCATCCTGATGGCGGACGCCGACGTCGACGGCCAGCACATCAACACCCTGCTGCTGACCTTCCTGTTCCGCTTCATGCGGCCGCTGGTCGAGGCCGGGCACGTGTACCTCTCCCGCCCGCCGCTCTACAAGATCAAGTGGGGCAAGGACGACTTCGAGTACGCGTACTCCGACCGCGAGCGCGACGCCCTGATCGAGATGGGCCGCCAGGCCGGCAAGCGCATCCGCGAGGACTCCGTCCAGCGCTTCAAGGGCCTCGGCGAGATGAACGCCGAGGAGCTGCGCATCACGACCATGGACCAGGAGCACCGCGTCCTCGGCCAGGTCACCCTCGACGACGCCGCCCAGGCCGACGACCTGTTCTCGGTCCTGATGGGCGAGGACGTCGAGGCCCGCCGCGCGTTCATCCAGCGCAACGCCAAGGACGTCCGCTTCCTCGACATCTGAGTCGGTCTCAGCTGACCGCACCAGGAAGGACCTTCACCAGCAATGACCGACGAGAACACCCCTGTGACGACGCCCGAGGGTGACGCCCTGGCGATGCGTGTCGAGCCCGTCGGGCTCGAGACGGAGATGCAGCGCTCCTACCTCGACTACGCGATGTCCGTCATCGTCTCGCGTGCGCTGCCGGACGTCCGCGACGGCCTCAAGCCCGTCCACCGCCGCGTGCTGTACGCCATGTACGACGGCGGCTACCGTCCCGAGCGCGGCTTCTACAAGTGCGCCCGCGTCGTCGGCGACGTCATGGGCAACTACCACCCGCACGGCGACAGCTCCATCTACGACGCGCTGGTGCGCCTCGCCCAGCCCTGGTCGATGCGGATGCCGCTGGTGGACTCCAACGGCAACTTCGGCTCCCCGGGCAACGACCCGGCGGCGGCCATGCGCTACACCGAGTGCAAGATGGCGCCGCTGTCGATGGAGATGGTCCGCGACATCGACGAGGAGACCGTCGACTTCACGGACAACTACGACGGCCGCTCCCAGGAGCCGACCGTCCTGCCGGCCCGCTTCCCGAACCTGCTGATCAACGGATCGGCCGGCATCGCGGTCGGCATGGCGACCAACATCCCGCCGCACAACCTGCGCGAGGTCGCCGCCGGCGCCCAGTGGTACCTGGAGAACCCCGAGGCGTCCCACGAGGAGCTGCTCGACGCGCTCATCGAGCGCATCAAGGGCCCCGACTTCCCCACCGGCGCGCTCGTCGTCGGCCGCAAGGGCATCGAGGAGGCGTACCGCACCGGCCGCGGCTCCATCACCATGCGCGCGGTCGTCGAGGTCGAGGAGATCCAGAACCGCCAGTGCCTGGTGGTCACGGAGCTGCCGTACCAGGTCAACCCGGACAACCTGGCGCAGAAGATCGCCGACCTGGTGAAGGACGGCCGGATCGGCGGCATCGCGGACGTCCGCGACGAGACGTCGTCCCGCACGGGCCAGCGGCTCGTGATCGTCCTGAAGCGGGACGCGGTCGCCAAGGTCGTCCTGAACAACCTCTACAAGCACACCGACCTGCAGACCAACTTCGGCGCCAACATGCTGGCGCTGGTCGACGGCGTGCCGCGCACCCTCTCCCTGGACGCGTTCATCCGCCACTGGGTGGCGCACCAGATCGAGGTCATCGTCCGCCGGACCCGTTTCCGGCTGCGCAAGGCCGAGGAGCGCGCGCACATCCTGCGCGGTCTGCTGAAGGCCCTGGACGCCATCGACGAGGTCATCGCGCTGATCCGGCGCAGCGACACCGTAGAGATCGCGCGCGGCGGCCTGATGGACCTCCTCGCCATCGACGAGATCCAGGCCAACGCGATCCTGGAGATGCAGCTGCGCCGCCTGGCCGCCCTGGAGCGCCAGAAGATCGTCCAGGAGCACGACGAGCTCCAGGCCAAGATCAACGAGTACAACGAGATCCTCGCCTCGCCGGCCCGCCAGCGCGGCATCGTCAGCGAGGAGCTGGCCGCGATCGTCGAGAAGTACGGCGACGACCGCAAGACGAAGCTGATCCCCTACGAGGGCGACATGTCCATCGAGGACCTGATCGCCGAAGAGGACATCGTCGTCACGGTCACGCGCGGCGGCTACATCAAGCGCACCAAGACCGACGACTACCGGGCCCAGAAGCGCGGTGGCAAGGGCGTGCGCGGCGCGAAGCTGAAGGAAGACGACATCGTCGACCACTTCTTCGTCTCCACCACGCACCACTGGCTGCTGTTCTTCACCAACAAGGGCCGTGTCTACCGCGCCAAGGCCTACGAGCTGCCCGAGGCCGGCCGGGACGCGCGCGGCCAGCACGTGGCGAACCTGCTCGCCTTCCAGCCGGACGAGGCGATCGCCGAGATCCTCGCCATCCGCGACTACGGGGCGGCGCCGTACCTGGTCCTGGCCACCAAGTCCGGCCTGGTGAAGAAGACGCCGCTGAAGGACTACGACTCCCCGCGCTCCGGCGGTGTCATCGCGATCAATCTGCGCGCGCGGGAGGACGGAACCGACGACGAACTGATCGGCGCCGAGCTCGTCTCGGCCGACGACGATCTTCTGCTGATCAGCAAGAAGGCGCAATCGATCAGGTTCACCGCCTCGGACGACACCCTGCGGCCCATGGGCCGTGCCACCTCGGGCGTCAAGGGCATGAGTTTCCGCGAGGGCGACGAACTGCTCTCGATGAATGTGGTGCGACCCGGTACGTTCGTGTTCACTGCCACCGACGGCGGGTACGCGAAGCGGACCCCCGTCGACGAGTACCGCGTCCAGGGCCGCGGCGGCCTCGGCATCAAGGCCGCCAAGATCGTCGAGGACCGCGGTTCGCTCGTGGGTGCGCTGGTGGTCGAGGAGACCGACGAGATCCTCGCCATCACACTCTCGGGCGGTGTGATTCGCACGCGAGTCAACGAGGTCAGGGAGACGGGCCGTGACACCATGGGCGTCCAACTGATCAATCTGGGCAAGCGCGATGCCGTCGTCGGCATCGCACGCAACGCCGAGGCGGGGCGCGAGGCGGAGGAGGTCGACGGCGACATCGTCGTCGACGAGGCCGCCGACGACGCCGCGACCGCCGGCACGGACGAGGGTGAGGCGCCCTCGGCCGAGTAGCACGAGGAGTGAGTCAGCGTGAGCGGAGCCACGGGCGCCGGATCGGCCGGTACCCCCAGGGGTACGGAAACGGACGGCGGCGGCCGTGGCTCCGCCGCGCACGCAACGGAGACGGCCCCGTCTTCGTCCTCTTCCTCGTATGACACTCATGGATCCCAGGGGGGAACTGTGACGGACACCCGAGGCCCGCACACCCAGCAGTACGCGGCGGGAGCGGGCCCGGCCGCTCCGGGCGCCGGCGCGCAGGGAGCCGCCCCGCAGGCGGCCTCACCGCTGCCGGGAGAGCGGCGGACACAGCAGCCCGCCGGGCCCTACCACCCGCCGCAGGCCTACCAGACGGCCGCGCCGGGCAGCGCCGTGCGCCGGCCGCGCACGGGCGCGAGCACCACGCCCCGCGTCCGCAAGGCGCGGCTGCGCGTGGCGAAGGCCGACCCGTGGTCGGTGATGAAGGTGAGCTTCCTGCTCTCCATCGCGCTGGGCATCTGCACGATCGTCGCGGCCGCCGTGCTGTGGATGGTCATGGACGCCATGGGCGTCTTCTCGACGGTCGGCGGCACGATCTCCGAGGCGACCGGCTCGAACGAGTCCAACGGCTTCGACCTGCAGTCGTTCCTGTCGCTGCCCAACGTCCTGCTCTTCACGTCGATCATCGCGGTCATCGACGTCGTCCTCGCCACGGCCCTGGCGACGCTGGGCGCGTTCATCTACAACCTCTCGGCCGGTTTCGTCGGCGGTGTGGAGCTGACGCTCGCCGAGGACGAGTGAGCCGGCCGGGACCGGCCCGCGCATCCGGTGGATGAGGAGACGCGGGTGCCGGGAACGGGCGGTTTCGTCCCGTCCCCGACCACCGATTTTGGGACTGCCCGCGTCGTGCGCTAATCTTCAGGAGTCAGCGCGCGGGACACACACCGCAGAGCGCGGCGGGGCTATAGCTCAGTTGGTTAGAGCGCATCCCTGATAAGGATGAGGCCACAGGTTCAAATCCTGTTAGCCCCACCAGCACGAAGACCCCCGGTCCAGTAGGACCGGGGGTCTTCGGCGTTCACCGTGGTGTCCGCCGTGGTGTCCGCCGTGGTGTTCGTCGGGGCGGTCGCTGTGGTGTTCGCCGTGGTGCCGGTGGCGGCCTGTCGGAAGGGCCGGGAGCCGAGTGCCGGGCGCCGAGTGTCTGTGGCGGGTGTCTGTGGCGGGTGTCTGTGGCGGGTGTCCGTGGCGGGTGGCGGCCCGCCGGCCGGCGTGTCCGGGGCAGTGGCGAGGCCCGGCGCTCCGCGGGGCGCCGGGCCTTGCCGATCGGTGTCGGGCGTGCTGTACGCAAGTTCGCCGTGACGACAGGGGAAGGGTGCGGGCGGCGGCACGTGCCGTGCCGGGCCGTGCCGCCTAGCGTTGCAGGGGGATGACGCCCGATGTACGGGGCTCCGTCGACGTCTCGGCGGGTGCGGTGGGGGCACAGAGGGCGACGGCCGGCGCGGCCCCGGACGCGTCCGACAGCGGGCGGTGGCGGCAGCTGGGGACCTTGCCGTGAGCCTCGGCGCGGATGCGCTGCTTCATCGTGGGAGGCAGGGCCCGGGCGTGGGGCCGGATCCAGGGGGACAGGGCCGGTGCCGTCGTATGCTCGGTGGTGCCGCTGGTCTCGTCGTTGTTGCTGTTGCGTTCCGTCTCGGTCTGCGGTACCGCCGCGGAGGCGGTCGTGGTGATGAGTCCGAGCGCCGTGCACAGCGCGAGGAAGGCGGTGACGATGGCGGTCCACAGCTGCGTGACCTTGATCCGGGCCATGGCCCCTCACTTTCGGGTCGGGCGATTTGCGTACTTTCCTCATGATGTGTATGCGCGGCGCGAAGTGGCGGACCGACGTGCCCGACGCGTCGATGTTCAGATGAACACCACCCGGATGGGCGCAAGAGGGGCGAAAAAGAGAGGAGACGGGAGGAGGGCCGCCAAAAGTCACCTTCCGTGGAGGTGTGACCACCCTCCGGACCCGGCGGCTCGTCCCTCTCCTACTGCGGCCCGACGGCGGTGAGTTGAGGACCGACGCAGGTCACCGATCGATATCGGTCGGTGTGTATAGTCGGGCGCCAGAGGTCCCCTACGTCAAGGAAAGACGAGGTCGCGCGGTGAAGAAGCTGCTCCTGGTCGCACTGGCCGCCATCGGCGGTCTCCTGGTGTACCGCCAGATCCAGGCGGATCGCGCCGAGCAGGACCTGTGGACGGAGGCGACTGACTCCGTGCCCACGGGTTCGTGAGTCCCCACGACATACGGTGCTGAGTCCCGCGGGACTCAGCGGTCACCAGAGCATCACCCCGGCCGTCATCGCGGTCGGGGTTTTGTGTTGTCCGCCGTGCCGACGCGCCGGGAGGGGACGGAGAGCCGCATGTTTCGGACGGTCGTACGGAACGGGCGGATGGCGCGCGGGGCGGCGGGGCAGGATGGGCCCCGGTCCGGCGGCTGACGACGAGGGGTGGCGGGGGATGGAGCGGTGTGAGGCGGACCGGCGCGTACCGGGGCGCCGGAGGACGGTGACCAGGCGCCGGCCGGCCGTGACCGCGGTGCTCTCCACGACGCTCGCGGTGCTGTGCGCCACGGCCGCCACGCCGGGCCGGGGCGCTTCGGCCACCGAACCGCCGGACGGCTACGCCTTCGCCGCGGACGCCCGGCGGGCCGAGGGGGCGGACAGCGCCGCGGACGCCGTACGCCTGGCGCCCGGTGAGACGTACCGGAGCTCCCTGCCGGGGAACGGCGCGGTCCACTACCGCCTGTCTCTCGACGGGACGTCGAACGTGTACGTCGCCGTCACTGCCGTCCCCCGCCCCGGCACCGCGGTCTTCGCCGCCGACGGCATCCGGGTGTCCGTGCGGGACGGCGACGGCGGCTCCTGTTCCTTCGACAGCGCGTCCGTCGGCGCCGCGCGCAGCCCGCGTCCCGTCACCGCCTGGGGCCTGCGGGAGATCTCTCCCGGCAAGACGCGCTGCCGGGACGCCGGCACCTACCACGTCACCGTCGAGCGGACCGGTTCGCACCGGTCCGCGCCGGGCGCCTGGGACCTGGAGCTCGCCGTGTTCTCCGAGCCGGGACTGGAGCGGCCCGGTGCGACACGCGCGCCCGGGACCTGGGACTCCGCCTCGCCCGCCCCGCCCGCGGGCGAGCCCGGAAGGCGCCGGGGAGGCGCCGGTTTCGCCGGTGCGGCCCCCCTCGGGCAGGGAGTCTGGCGCGACGGCATCCGCCCGGGGCAGACCCTCTTCTACGCGGTGCCGGTCGACTGGGGACAGCAGCTGTACGCGACCGCCGAACTGGACGGTTCCGGCGGCGGACGGGGGTACGTGCCCGGTGCCGTGCGCCTGACGCTGCACAATCCGGCGCGCGGCCAGGTGGAGGACGCCGGCTCCGGATACGACGGCGGCCGGGCGACCGCCGCCCTCGCCCCGGTGCCACCGGTCGCGTACGCCAACCGCCACGCCGCCGCCGAGAAGGTCCGCGGAATGCGGTTCGCCGGCACCTATTACCTCGTGGTGCACCTCGCGGCAGGAGTGGCCGGTGATTTCGGCGAGGGTCCGTTCGGGCTGACCCTGCGCGTACGGGTCGGGGGCTCGGCGCAGCCCGGCCCCGGCTACGCGGGGGAGTCGGTGCCGCGAGGGGCGTTCGAGGTGGCGGAAGGGGACCGGGTGGCCGCGCCGGAGGGCCGGGGCGGCGGAGGCGGTCCCGTGATGACGGCGGTCGCGGTCGGCGGGATCGGCGCCGGAAGCCTGCTGCTGGCCGGGCTCGGGGTGTGGACCGTGGCGGCGCGGCGGCGGGCCGCGGCCGGACGGTTCCGGGGGCCGGCTGACACCGGGCCGCCGTGAGGCGTTCAGATCCGGCTCAGTGCCCAGAAGCCCACCGCGTAACAGGCCAGTGCGAGGAGCAGCAGCGGGATGGTGACCTTGGCCGGGGGGCCGGTACGGCGGCGCCGTCGTGCCGCGCGGTGCCGGGGAACCGCCGGGGGCGGCAGCGGGAGTGGGAGTGGGGACTGTGGGACGGCCTGGGCGGTGTACGCAGCGGTAGGGGGATCGGTGCGTGGGTGCGGTGCTGACGTCGGTGCCGGTGGTGGTGGCGGTGGGTACCGGTGGGCGGTGGCCTGCCGCTGGAGGTACGGGAGCGCCTGGGCCGGTGGAGGGGTCCGGACGTCCTCGGTGACGGGCCGGGGTGGGGAAGGCGGCCGGTGCCCGGGGGACCGGGGCGGCGCTTCGCCGCTCACCGGCCGGGAGGCCCGCGTCCCGGCCGTCACCGACACGCCCGGGGCGGGCTCGGCGGGTCCGTCGGGGCCGAATCCCGGTGGTAACGGCCCGACTTGGTCGAAGATCTCGATGAGTTCGTCGTCGGGCCCCGGCTCCGGCAGGAGCTCCGCGGCTGCGGCCAGCGCCTTGCGCGCGCCGGTGGCCGTGCGGAACCTCGCCTGCGGATCCGGTTGCAGAAGCGTGGCGACGACCTGCCACAACGGCTCGGGAATCCCCCGGGGCGCTCCCGGAGTCCCGTGTTCGGTGAAGTACCGCACGAGCGCCTTGGTGTCCGGATGCGCGCCCTCCAGCAGGTAGAGGGCGACCAGACCGACGGCGAACAGGTCCGCGGGAAAGTCCGGTTCCGCGCCCAGCAACTGCTCGGGCGCGAGATAACCGGGCGTCCCCACCACCAGGTCGGCCTCGGTCAGCCGTGGTTCGCCCAGCCGCATCGCGATGCCGAAGTCGGACAGCCGCAGCCGCGGCCGGCCCGTGCCGGTGGCTTCGAGCAGCACGTTGGCGGGCTTGATGTCGCGGTGCACGACCTCCTCCGCGTGCACCGCGGCCAGCCCCGCGAGGAGCTGGTCGAGCAGGGTGCAGACGAAGGCCGGCGGCAGGGGGCCGTAGTCCCCCACCACGTGGACCAGCGAGCCGCCGGTGACCAGGTCCATGGTGAACAGGACCTTGTCGTCGTCGGCGGCCCAGCTGGCGGGAGCGAGCACATGGGGATGGTCGATGCGCAGCGCCTGCTCGCGGACGAAGCGCAGCAACGCGTGGGCGTCGCTCTGCTGCAGCACCTTGGCGGCCACATAGCGCCGTCGGCGGTGGTCCCAGGCGCGCCAGACGGCGCCGGACGCACCGCGTCCGATCGGGTCGACCAGCTCGTACCGGCCGGCGAAGACCTCACCCATGGCTGTGCGTCGCTCCTCCCCCTCGGCTCCCCCTGTTGCCTCCCCCGCGACGAGTGATACGACTCCCCCCGGCTCCCTCTCCCGCGGTTTCCGGCTCCCTCTCGCCGGTTCCCGGCTTCCCCTCCCGCGGTCCTGGCTCCCCCTCGCCGGTCCCCGGTGCCCCCTCGTACGGTCCCGGCTCCACCACGGCAGCCGGGCCCGTGGGTCAGCTCTGGTGGGACTGGTAGTGCGCGACCGCGTCGGAGGTACGGCCGGCGCCGTACACCCGGAGGAACTCCGCCAGCTCCGGATGGGTCGGGGCGAGGGTGTCCGCCGCCTCGATGATGTCGCCCGCGGCGGCCACCGAACGCAGCAGCGACTGGATCTCGCGGACCACCCGCTTGACCGTCGGCGCGCCCGAACTGTTCGTCGTCTGCGTGGTGTTGCTGAGCACCGAGCCCCCCTGAGACTTCTTGATCTCCTCCATGCGCTCGGTTGCCTCGGCCGCGCTCACGCTGCCGTCCGCGACCTGCCCCGCCAGGTCCTGCAGCAGCTGCACCCGCTGGACCACCGCGGGATTGCCGATCTTCGCCCGCTGCCCGCTCATCAGCTGCGACAGCATCGGTGCCGACAGTCCCAGTACCCCCGCGAGACGAGCCTGGTTGAGCCCCAGGTCGTCGATCAGCCTACGGAAGAGCGCCCCCAACGGCTCCCCGTACCAGCTCCGCTGCAGTTCCCGCGCTCTTGCGGTGGCTTCCTGCTGTGCGGCGTCCATTGCGTCTCCCCATCGCTTCCCCAAAACGGTGGTTCGCTCCAGCGAACCACGCGGAGCATCTTACGGAGCGTGGTCGTCCACCGGGACCCCCAATCCTTTTGCGGGATACGGGGGGAGACCCGGTACTCTGTTCTGCGGCGCCCGTCGGTTACGCGGTTCCTCCGGCCGGACGCTCCCTTCCGGGGCCTTAGCTCAGTTGGTAGAGCGCTGTCTTTGCATGGCAGATGTCAGGGGTTCGACTCCCCTAGGCTCCACTCAGAAAGACCCCCCTGACCTGCGGAAAACGCGGTCAGGGGGGTCGTTTTTCTTGATGGGGTTCTCATGGCGGGGGCCCGAGGGTCCGCTGGCGGGGGTCCGGGGCTCCGCCCGCCGACGGCGGGAACCGGAGACCGGGTTTCACGTGAAACGGCCCGAACGCCGTGGGGGGGGGGGGCCCCCCGGTGGCCAACCCACCCCGGATGTGGGGGTTAAGGGGGGGGGGAGGCGGGTAGGGACCGGGGGGGGGAAAAAACAAGCGCCCCCAAAG
>NZ_JBEXTV010000052.1:0-58801 GCF_040628835.1 Streptomyces sp. NPDC006134
GGGCCCCCGGCCCCCGCCCCCCCCCCCCCGCCCGCCGCCGCGCCCGGTGTGCCCCCCCGCGCCCCCCCCCCGGGGGGGGGGCGGGCCCTCGGCGGCAGGCCGGGCGGCGTGTGCGGTCAGGCGCCGATGGCGTGCAGACCGCCGTCCACGTGGATGATCTCGCCGGTGGTCTTCGGGAACCAGTCGCTCAGCAGGGCGACGACACCGCGGCCGGCCGGCTCCGGGTCCTTCAGGTCCCACTCCAGCGGGGAGCGGGAGTCCCACACGGAGGCCAGCTCGCCGAAGCCCGGGATGGACTTGGCGGCCATGGAGCCGATCGGGCCCGCCGAGATCAGGTTGCAGCGGATGTTCTGCTTGCCCAGGTCACGCGCCAGGTAGCGGCTGGTGGCCTCCAGGGCGGCCTTGGCCGGGCCCATCCAGTCGTACTGCGGCCAGGCGTACTGGGCGTCGAAGGTGAGGCCGACGACGGAGCCGCCGTTCTGCATCAGCGGCAGGCAGGCCATGGTCAGCGACTTCAGGGAGTACGCCGAGACGTGCATGGCGGTGGCGACCGACTCGAACGGCGTGTTGAGGAAGTTGCCGCCGAGGGCGTCCTGCGGTGCGAAGCCGATGGAGTGCACGACGCCGTCCAGGCCGCCCAGCTCCTCGCCGACGAGGTCCGCGAGGCGCCCCAGGTGCTCGTCGTTGGTGACGTCGAGCTCGATGACCTTGGTGGGCTTGGGGAGCTTCTTGGCGATGCGCTCGGTCAGCGTGGGCCGCGGGAACGCGGTCAGGATGATCTCGGCGCCCTGCTCCTGGGCCAGCTTGGCCGTGTGGAAGGCGATGGAGGACTCCATCAGCACGCCGGTGATCAGGACGCGCTTGCCCTCGAGAATTCCACTCATGGTGATCAGTGACCCATTCCCAGTCCGCCGTCAACGGGGATGACGGCTCCAGTGATGTACGAGGCGTCGTCCGAGGCGAGGAACCGCACCGTCGCGGCGATCTCCTCCGGCTGCGCGTACCGGCCGAGCGGGACCTGCGACACGATGTTCGCGCGCTGCTCCTCGCTGAGCACCTTGGTCATGTCGGTGTCGACGAAGCCGGGCGCGACGACGTTGAAGGTGATGTTGCGCGAGCCCAGCTCCCGGGCGAGCGAGCGCGCGAAGCCGACCAGACCTGCCTTGGAGGCGGCGTAGTTCGCCTGCCCCGCCGAGCCGAGCAGCCCGACCACCGACGAGATGAGGACGACGCGGCCCTTCTTGGCGCGCAGCATGCCGCGGTTGGCGCGCTTGACGACGCGGAAGGTGCCGGTGAGGTTGGTGTCGAGGACGGACGTGAAGTCCTCCTCCGACATGCGCATCAGGAGCTGGTCCTTGGTGATGCCGGCGTTGGCGACGAGGACCTCGACGGGGCCGTGCGCGTCCTCGATCTCCTTGTAGGCCTGCTCCACCTGCTCGGCGTCGGTGATGTCGCACTTGACGGCGAGGACGCCCAGGTCCGTCAGAGCCGCGGGCGGCTCGCCCGAGCGGTACGTGATCGCGACCTTGTCGCCGGCCTCGGCGAACGTGCGGGCGATGGCGAGGCCGATGCCCCGGTTGCCTCCGGTGACGAGAACCGAGCGGCTCAACGGATCACCCTTTCCCTAGCGGTTTGGTACTCCGCCCGAACACCTGGACGACAGGCGGCGATGACAGGCGGCTTCCCCGAAAACCTATCGGTCGCCGCGCCGCGGCGGACAATCGGGCGCCCACAGTGGCTTACGGGGCTCACTGTCGGGTCCCTACAGAAAAGGCCGGGGTCATCGGGGAAAGGTGTGGTCCGCGGACCGGCCCGCGCGACATGATCGGGGTGTCCGTCAGGTCACGACAGCCCACGACAGCAGGGAGAGACCTCGGTGCCCCATACCATCGACGAAGCCTTCACGGCCCTTCCCCTCCGCGCCCTCGCCGACGCCGCCCTCGCCCGCGCGCGGGCGCTCGGCGCCGAGCACGCCGACTTCCGGCTGGAGCGGGTGCGCAGCGCCTCCTGGCGGCTGCGGGACGCCCGGCCCGCCGGGTCCTCGGACACCACCGACCTCGGCTACGCGGTGCGCGTCGTGCACGGCGGCACCTGGGGGTTCGCCTCCGGTGTCGACCTGACGATGGACGCCGCCGCCAAGGTCGCCTCGCAGGCGGTGGCGATGGCGAAGCTGTCCGCGCAGGTGATCAAGGCGGCGGGGTCGGACGAGCACGTGGAGCTGGCCGACGAGCCCGTGCACGCCGACAAGACGTGGATCTCGTCGTACGAGATCGATCCGTTCACCGTGCCCGACCGGGACAAGGCCGGGCTGCTGGCCGAGTGGAGCGCGCGGCTGCTGGCGGCCGACGGGGTCGACCACGTGGACGCCTCGCTGCTGACCGTCCACGAGAACAAGTTCTACGCCGACACGGCCGGGACCGTGACCACGCAGCAGCGGGTGCGGCTGCACCCGGCGCTCACCGCGGTGTCGGTGGACGCCTCCAGCGGGGAGTTCGACTCCCTGCGCACCCTCGCGCCGCCCGCCGGGCGCGGCTGGGAGTACCTGACCGGCACCGGCTGGGACTGGGACGCGGAGCTGGCCGAGATGCCGGAACTGCTCGCCGAGAAGATGCGGGCGCCGAGCGTCGAGCCGGGCCGGTACGACCTGGTCGTGGACCCGTCCAACCTGTGGCTGACCATTCACGAGTCCATCGGGCACGCCACCGAGCTGGACCGCGCCCTCGGGTACGAGGCCGCCTACGCCGGCACCTCCTTCGCCACCTTCGACCAGCTCGGCAAGCTCCGCTACGGCTCGGAGCTGATGAACGTCACCGGCGACCGCACCGCCGAGCACGGCCTGGCGACCATCGGGTACGACGACGAGGGCGTCGAGGCGCAGTCCTGGGACCTGGTGAAGGACGGCACGCTGGTCGGCTACCAGCTGGACCGGCGGATCGCCCGCCTGACCGGCTTCGAGCGGTCCAACGGGTGCGCGTACGCCGACTCCCCCGCCCATGTGCCGGTGCAGCGCATGGCCAACGTGTCGCTGCGGCCGGACCCGGCCGGAGGGTCGACCGAGGACCTGATCGGGGGCGTGGAGCGGGGCATCTACGTCGTCGGGGACCGATCCTGGTCAATCGATATGCAAAGGTACAATTTTCAATTTACCGGGCAGCGCTTCTTCAGGATCGAGAACGGGCGGCTGGCCGGTCAGCTGCGGGACGTGGCCTACCAGGCGACGACCACCGACTTCTGGGGGTCCATGGCGGCCGTCGGCGGTCCGCAGACGTACGTCCTGGGCGGCGCGTTCAACTGCGGCAAGGCCCAGCCGGGGCAGGTCGCGGCCGTCTCGCACGGCTGCCCGTCCGCTCTCTTCCAGGACGTCACCATCCTCAACACCACCCAGGAGGCCGGCCGATGAGCGCGCCCGCGACCAAGCCGCACGAGATCGTCGAGCGGGCCCTGGAGCTGTCCCGGGCCGACGGATGCGTCGTCATCGCCGACGAGCACTCCACCGCCAACCTGCGCTGGGCGGGCAACGCGCTGACGACGAACGGCGTCACGCGCGGGCGCACGCTCACCGTCGTCGCCACCGTCGACGGACAGGAGGGCACCGCCTCCGGGGTCGTGTCGCGCTCCGCCGTCACCGCCGGCGATCTGGAGCCGCTGGTGCGGGCCGCCGAGGAGGCGGCGCGCGGGGCCGGGCCCGCCGAGGACGCGCAGCCGCTGGTCACGGGGGTGCCGGCGTCGCCCGACTTCGCCGACGCGCCCGCCGAGACGTCGTCGGCGGTGTTCGCCGACTTCGCCCCGGCGCTCGGGGAGGCGTTCGCACGCGCGCGTGCGGGCGGCCGGGAGCTGTACGGCTTCGCCCGCCACGAGCTGGTGTCGACGTACCTGGGGACGTCTACGGGGCTGCGGCTGCGGTGCGACCAGCCCACCGGGACGCTGGAGCTGAACGCCAAGTCGCCGGACCGCACCCGGTCGGCGTGGGCCGGGCGCTCCACCCGGGACTTCAAGGACGTCGACCCGGCGGCGCTCGACGCCGAGCTGGCCGTCCGCCTGGGCTGGGCCGAGCGGCGGGTGGAGCTGCCCGCGGGCCGGTACGAGACGCTGCTGCCGCCGACCGCGGTCGCGGACCTGCTGATCTACCAGCTGTGGTCGGCCTCGGGGCGGGACGCCGCCGAGGGGCGGACGGTGTTCTCCCGGCCGGGCGGCGGCACGCGCGTGGGCGAGCGGCTCAGCAGGCTGCCGCTGACCCTGCGCAGCGATCCGCACGAGCCGGGGCTGGAGACCGCGCCGTTCCTGGTCGCGCACTCCTCCGGCGGCGACCTGTCGGTGTTCGACAACGGGCTGCCGGTCGGTGCCACCGACTGGATCCGCGACGGGGAGCTCACGCGCCTGACGACCACGCGGCACAGCGCGGCGCTGACCGGGCTGCCCCTCGCCCCGGCGCTCGGGAACCTGGTCCTGGAGGGCGGCGAGGACCTCTCCCTGGAGGAGATGGTCGCGGGCACCGGGCGGGGGCTGCTGCTGACCTGCCTGTGGTACATCCGCGAGGTCGACCCGGCGACGCTGCTGCTGACCGGCCTGACCCGGGACGGCGTGTACCTGGTGGAGAACGGCGAGGTGACCGGGGAGGTCAACAACTTCCGGTTCAACGAGTCGCCGGTGGACCTGCTGGGCCGGGCCACGCAGGCCGGGCGCACGGAGAAGACGCTGCCGCGGGAGTGGGGCGACTGGTTCACCAGGGCCGCGATGCCCCCGCTGCGGGTGCCGGACTTCAACATGAGCTCGGTCAGCCGGGGCGTCTGAACCGTCGGTGGCCCCCCATAGACTGGGGGGACCCACCACCACGGGGACCCTGTTCACCGTTCAAGGAGACATACGACCGTGACGGACATCGTCGACGAGCTGAAGTGGCGCGGGCTGTTCGCCCAGTCCACTGACGAGGACGCTTTGCGCAAGGCGCTCGCGGACGGTCCCGTCACCTACTATTGCGGCTTCGACCCGACCGCGCCGTCCCTGCACGTGGGGCACCTGGTGCAGGTGCTCACCCTGCGCCGGCTCCAGCAGGCCGGTCACCGGCCGCTGGCGCTGGTCGGCGGCGCGACGGGCCTGATCGGCGACCCCCGCCCGACCGCGGAGCGCACGCTGAACGACCCGGAGACGGTCGCCGGCTGGGTGGACAACCTGCGCCGCCAGATCGAGCCGTTCCTGTCCTTCGAGGGCGAGAACGCGGCCGTGATGGTCAACAACCTCGACTGGACGCAGGGCCTGTCCGCGATCGAGTTCCTCCGGGACATCGGCAAGCACTTCCGCGTCAACAAGATGCTGACGAAGGAGTCCGTCGCCCGGCGCCTGGAGTCCTCCGAGGGCATCAGCTACACCGAGTTCAGCTACCAGATGCTGCAGGCGATGGACTTCCTCCAGCTGTACCGCCGGTACGGCTGCACGGTCCAGCAGGGCGGCAGCGACCAGTGGGGCAACCTGACGGCGGGCCTGGACCTGATCCACCGGCTGGAGCCCGACGCCACCGTCCACGCCTACGCGACGCCGCTGATGACCAAGGCGGACGGCACCAAGTTCGGCAAGACCGAGGGCGGCGCCATCTGGCTCGACCCGGAGATGACCACGCCGTACGCGTTCTACCAGTTCTGGCTGAACACGGACGACCGGGACATCTCGCGGTACATGCGGATCCTCTCCTTCAGGTCCCGTGAGGAGCTGGAGGAGCTGGAGCGGCAGACCGAGGAGCGTCCGCAGGCCCGGGCGGCGCAGCGGGCGCTGGCCGAGGAGCTGACGACGCTGGTGCACGGGGCCGGTCAGACCGCCGCCGTGATCGGCGCGTCCAAGGCCCTGTTCGGCCAGGGCGAGCTGGCGGAGCTGGACGAGCGGACGCTGGCGGCGGCCCTGTCGGAGGTGCCGCACATCCGGGTCGCCGACCTCGGCGCTCCGGTCGTGGACCTGTTCGCCGAGGTCGGCCTGGTCGCCAGCAAGTCCGCCGCGCGCCGCACGGTCAAGGAGGGCGGCGCCTACGTGAACAACGCGAAGGTGCCCTCCGAGGACGCGGTCCCCGCCCGGGAGGACCTGCTGCACGGGCGCTGGCTGGTGCTGCGCCGGGGCAAGAAGAACCTGGCCGCGGTGGAGGTCACGGGCGCGTAGCGCCCTGGGGGCGGGGGCCGCGCGGGCCGCGGCCTGCGCCGCGGTGCGCCGCGCGGGTCCCCCGCTCCCCCTCCCCGGGCTCTTCCCGGCTCTCCTGCGGCCGGCGGGTGGGCATGTGTCTCACGCCCGCCCGCCGAAGTGCCGTCGTGCGCCGGGTCAGGCTCGCTGCTTGCGCTTGCCCAGCGTCGCCCGGTACAGCGCGTCACCGACAGCGACGATGACGATGGCGGCGACGAGCTGGAAGACGTGGCGCCACCAGTCGATGCCTCTGGTGGCATCGACGCCGGCCGCCCGGGCGATCGCGTTGCCGGCGATCGCTCCGAGTATGCCGAAGAGAGTGGTCAGCCACAGAGGGCTGTGCTGCTTTCCGGGAATGATCGCTTTGGCGAGCAGGCCCAGCACGAATCCGACGATGATCGCCCACAACCAGCCCATGACTGCCTCCTCGTACGGCTTGACGCGAGCATCACCGCCAGTGTCGGGCCGTCACGCGTACGGCGCATTCCGGGGCGGTCCGTACGCGGTACGGCGCAGCCCGTCCGCCCAGGCAGAGGGGTGCCCCGGTCTCGAAGGGGACGCAGGCGCGGCGTAACGTGG
The DNA here is from genome assembly GCF_040628835.1 of Streptomyces sp. NPDC006134. Classification (NCBI taxonomy): domain Bacteria; kingdom Bacillati; phylum Actinomycetota; class Actinomycetes; order Kitasatosporales; family Streptomycetaceae; genus Streptomyces; species Streptomyces sp. NPDC006134. Next base: position 6,739 of record NZ_JBEXTV010000052.1, read on the forward strand.
GAGCTGTCCGGGACCGGTGTCCCCGAGCGGTCGCGGACGGCTGCGGGGCGGGGAGAGTCCGAGACGGGCGGATGGTGGAATGTGATGCGGAAGCAGCATGCCGGCGGCAACGCCCAGGTGTTCCGGATCACCGGAGCCCGGACGGGCCTGGCGGAGGATGTGCGCGGTCGGCAGCGCCGGTACGTGATCTCGATGTCGGTCCGTACGCTGTCGGTGATCCTCGCGGCCTGCCTGTGGAACGTGGAACGGCACGTCGCGATCGTGGCGCTGGTCCTCGGCGCGGTTCTGCCCTACATCGCGGTGGTGATCGCCAACGCGGGGCGGGAGAACGCGCCTTCACTGCCGTCGACGTTCGTGATGGCGCCGACGCGGCCCATGATCGCGCCGCCGCGGGCGGACGGGAACTCCGCGGAATCCGCCCCGGAATCCGCCCCTGAGGACATCGTGTCCCAACCGGCGCCGGGCACGCGGGGCGAGCCCCATCCCCAGCCGTGACGGCGGCCCGCCGGCCGGCGAAGGTCACCGCTGTATCAAGCTCAAGAAAAGCTCAGATCAATCATGTTGTTCCGGTGCCGGGCGACGGGTGACCCGTGACATACTTCGTAGGCGCTCCGCATCCCCCGTCGGAGCGACGGACCGACGCCGGGCAGCTCCCCCCGTGGCTGCTCGGCGTCGCCTTTTCTCCCTCTTTTCCGGTCCTTCCCGGGCCTTCCCGGGCTTTTCCGGTGTGACCGTACGCGGCTGTGAGACGAACCTGTGAGTGACGAGACCACCCCGATCTGTTCCGCCAAGGGCTGCCGTGCCGCCGCCGTGTGGGTGCTGGCATGGAACAACCCCAAGATCCACACGCCGGAGCGCCGCAAGACGTGGCTCGCGTGCGAGGAGCACCGGGAGCACCTGTCCCAGTTCCTCGGGGTGCGCGGGTTCCTGAAGGACGTGGTCCCGCTGGCGGAGTGGGAGTCCCGTGACGGCGCCCGGGACTCCTAGCTAGCCGCCGATCGCCGACATCGGGCGGTCGGGCTGGACGAACGACGGGTCGTCCAGGCCGGCGCCCGCCTTCTTGCCCCACATGGCCAGGCGCCACAGGCGGGCGATCTCCTCGTCGGGAGCGCCGGAGCGCAGGGCCGCGCGCAGGTCCGTCTCCTCGGTGGCGAACAGGCAGGTGCGTATCTGGCCGTCGGCGGTCAGGCGGGTGCGGTCGCAGGCGGCGCAGAACGGGCGGGTGACGGAGGCGATGACGCCGACCCGGTGCGGGCCGCCGTCGACGATCCAGCGTTCGGCCGGGGCGGAGCCGCGCTCCTCGGCGCCCTCGGGGGTCAGCTCGAAGCGGGTGCGCAGCGAGGCGAGGATGTCCCCGGCGGTGATCATGCCGTCGCGCTTCCAGCCGTGCTGGGCGTCCAGCGGCATCTGCTCGATGAAGCGCAGCTCGTAGTCGTGCTCGACCGCCCAGGCGAGCAGGTCGGGGGCCTCGTCGTCGTTGAGCCCGGGCATCAGGACCGAGTTGACCTTGACCGGGGTGAGGCCGGCCTCGCGGGCGGCGGAGAGGCCCTCCAGGACGTCCTTGAGGCGGTCGCGGCGGGTGAGGGCCTTGAAGACGTCGGGGCGGAGGGTGTCCAGCGAGACGTTGACCCGGTCCAGGCCGGCCGCCTTCAGGGCCGCCGCCGTGCGCTTGAGGCCGATGCCGTTGGTGGTGAGGGACATCCGGGGGCGCGGGCCGAGGGCGGCGACGCGCTCGACGATGCCCACCAGGCCGGGGCGCAGCAGGGGCTCGCCGCCGGTGAAGCGGACCTCCTCGATGCCGAGGGAGGTGACCGCGATGCCGATGAGGCGGACGATCTCGTCGTCCGTGAGCAGGTCGGGCTTGGCCAGCCACTGCAGACCCTCCTCGGGCATGCAGTAGGTGCACCGCAGGTTGCAGCGGTCGGTCAGCGAGACCCTCAGGTCGGTGGCCACTCGGCCGTAGGTGTCGATGAGCACGTGGGCCCCCTCCCTCGACGCGGATCGGTGGAGCGCTTCTCTCCTCCGACACCCGCGAGCCTACGCGACCGCGCCGACAACGACAGCGGCCCGATCCCACGACGTACGGCGCGGCCCCGTCGTAGGGATCTACACACCGATCCTCGACGGGGCCGCGCGCGAGGCGGGTCTCAGTGGGCTCCGGTGCCGGTCAGGGAGCGGACCTCCAGCTCCGCGTACTTGCCGGTGTCCGGCTCCTCCTTGGACAGGACCGTGCCGAGCCAGCCCATCAGGAAGCCGAACGGGATGGAGATGATGCCCGGGTTCTTCAGCGGGAACCAGGCGAAGTCCACGCCGGGGAACATCGCCTTGGGGTCGCCGGAGACCACGGGCGAGAACAGCACCAGGCCGACGGCGACGATCAGGCCGCCGTAGATCGACCACAGCGCGCCCTGGGTGGTGAACCGCTTCCAGAACAGGCTGTAGAGGATCGTCGGCAGGTTGGCGGAGGCGGCGACGGCGAAGGCCAGGGCGACCAGGCCGGCCACGTTCAGGTCGCGGGCGAGGGCGCCCAGGCCGATGGAGACGATGCCGATGAAGAGGGTCGCCCAGCGGGCCGCGCGGACCTCCTCCGCGCCGGTGGCCTTCCCCTTGCGGATGACGTTGGCGTAGATGTCGTGCGCGAAGGACGACGACGAGGCGAGGGTGAGGCCGGCGACGACGGCGAGGATGGTGGCGAAGGCGACCGCCGAGATGGTGGCGAGCAGGATCGCGCCCCAGGTCGAGTCGACACCGCCCAGGTGCAGGGCGAGCAGCGGGGCGGCCGTGTTCCCGGACGGGTTGGACGCGATGATCTCGTCCTGGGAGATCAGCGCGGCGGCGCCGAAGCCGAGCGCGATGGTCATGAGGTAGAAGGCGCCGATGATGCCGATGGCCCAGTTCACGGACTTCCGGGCGGCCTTGGCGTTGGGGACCGTGTAGAAGCGGATCAGGATGTGCGGCAGGCCGGCGGTGCCGAGCACCAGGGCGATGCCGAGGGAGATGAAGTCCAGCTTGGAGGTGCCGGTGGCGCCGTACTGGAGGCCGGGCTCCAGGAAGGCGGCGCCCTTGCCGCTGTTCTCGGCGGCGGTGCCGAGCAGGTCGGAGATGTTGAAGTCGAACTTCAGCAGCACCAGGAAGGTGATCAGCAGGGTGCCGCCGATGAGCAGCACGGCCTTGACCATCTGGACCCAGGTGGTGCCCTTCATGCCGCCGATGGAGACGTACACGATCATCAGGACGCCGACCAGGGCGACGATGAGGATCTTTCCGGCGTCGGAGGTGATGCCGAGCAGCAGGGAGACCAGGACGCCGGCGCCCGCCATCTGCGCCAGCAGGTAGAAGATCGACACGACGATGGTGGAGGTGCCGGCGGCGGTGCGCACCGGGCGCTGGCGCATGCGGTAGGCGAGGACGTCGCCCATGGTGTAGCGGCCGGAGTTCCTGAGCGGCTCGGCGACCAGGAGCAGGGCCACCAGCCAGGCGACCAGGAAGCCGATGGAGTACAGGAAGCCGTCGTAGCCGAAGATGGCGATGGCGCCGGCGATGCCGAGGAAGGAGGCGGCCGACATGTAGTCGCCGGAGACGGCGAGTCCGTTCTGGAAGGCGCTGAACTGCCGTCCGCCCGCGTAGAAGTCGGCGGCGTCCTTGGTCTGGCGGCCCGCCCAGACGGTGATGACGAGGGTGGCCAGGACGAAGACCGCGAACAGGGAGATGATCAGCGGCCGGTGCTCGCTGGCCTCGTTGGCCGCCAGAGTCGTCGCGAGGTTCATGCGCCGCCCTCCATCCGGGACTTGATGGCCTCGGCCTTGGGGTCGAGCTTGGCGGCGGCGTGCCGCGAGTACCACCAGGCGATGAGGAACGTGGTGACGAACTGGGCGAGGCCGAGGACGAGCGCGACGTTGATGTTGCCGAACAGCTTGGCGCCCATGAAGCCGCCGGCGTAGTTCGACAGCAGTACGTACAGCAGGTACCAGGCGACGAAGGCGATCGTCAGCGGGAAGGCGAAGGAGCGGAAGGAACGGCGCAGTTCACCGAAGTCCGCGCTCTGCTGCACCTCGGCGAACTCCTCGGTGGAGGGGAGCCGGTGTTGCTCTTTCGAGGGGGGCGGTGCGTCGGTGGCCACGGAGTCTCCTCGTACGACGGGCATGACGGCTTGGTCCTCACGGTGACGTGGATCACCTGAGCCGGGTCGCGATGGTAGGCGCCCGGGGTGCGATCCGACAGGGGGCACGACGCTGCTCGTGCCCCCTGTCCAACGTCACGGCGCGAGGTGGGTACCGGTTCACGTCCTCGGCGCACTTTCCGAAGTCCTTCAAGTCGCCCCCCGCAAGTCATTGCTGGCCAGCGAGTTCGGGCGATAGCTTCACCCTGCACTACCCGTCATGTACCTGCCCGAGGACCACTCGTGTCTCGGGCCGGTTTCGTTTCCGGATGATGTGGAGACCCCATGGCTCATCTGCCTTCCCGGCGCCGACTCGCCCTCGCCGTCCCGGTCGTGCTGTCGCTGACCGCCTCGCTCGGCTTCCTGCCGGCGGCCGCGTCGGCCGCCCCGGGCGCCGCGCCCGCCGCGCAGACCGCGGACGCGCCGAAGCTGGCGTACGTCGTCAACACGGCGACGGACCACCGCACCATCGCGTCGGTGAGGAAGGCGATCGCGGCGGCCGGCGGCAGCGTGGTGGCCGTGTACGAGAAGATCGGCGTGTTCGTCGTCCACTCGGCCAACCCCGATTTCGGCCGGCAGATACGCACCGCCCGCGGGGTGCAGTCGGCGGGTGCGACGCGCACCGCGCCGCTGACCGCCGCGGGGACGACGGACGAGGGCGCGGCGCAGGTCCTGACGGAGGAGCAGGCCGCGCGGACCGCGCGGGCCTCCGCCGCGAAGACGGGCAGCGAGCCCCTCGAAGCCGACCAGTGGGACCTGCGCGCGATAGGCGCCGACAAGGCCGCGCGGATCAACCCGGGCAGCAGCAAGGTGACCGTCGCCGTCATCGACACCGGCGTCGACGACACCCATCCGGACCTCGCCCCGAACTTCTCCGCCGCCCAGTCCGCCAACTGCGTCGGCGGCAAGGCGGACACCAGCGAGGGCGCCTGGCGGCCGTACACCGCCGACGACTACCACGGCACGCACGTGGCCGGTGAGATAGCCGCCGCCCGCAACGGCATCGGCGTGGCCGGTGTCGCTCCGGGCGTGAAGGTGTCGAGCATCAAGGTGAGCGACCCGGACAACGGCCTGTTCTACCCCGAGAACGTGGTGTGCGCCTTCGTGTTCGCCGCCGACCACGGCGTGGAGATCACGAACAACAGCTACTACGTGGACCCGTGGATGTACAACTGCATGGACGACCCCGACCAGCGGGCCATCGTCGACGCGGTCAACCGGGCCCAGCTGTACGCCCAGCGCAAGGGCACCCTGCACCTGGCCTCGGCGGGCAACTCCAACCACGACCTGGACGCCGACGCGATCGTCGACAAGACCAGCCCCGACGACTCCACGGCGGTCGTCCGCACCATCGACCCGCACGAGTGCTTCGACGTGCCGACCCAGCTTCCGGGCATCGTCACGGTCAGCGCGACGGGCGTGCAGAACGTCAAGTCGTACTACTCCTCCTACGGCCGGGGCGTGGTGGACGTCGCGGCGCCGGGCGGCGACCGGCTCTACCAGCTCCCGGACACCCCGTCGAAGGACGGCCGCGTCCTGTCCACCATGCCGAACAACGGGTACGCCTTCCTGCAGGGCACGTCGATGGCGTCGCCGCACGCCGCGGGTGTCGCCGCGCTGCTGAAGTCGAAGCACCCGCACGCCACCCCCGCCCGGCTCCAGGCGCTGCTGAAGGCCCAGGCGGACAACCCGGGCTGCCCGGCGTCGTACGACCAGAACGGTGACGGCACCCAGGACGCGGTGTGCGAGGGCGGCAAGCGTGACAACGGCTTCTACGGGGCCGGCATCGTCGACGCGCTGCGTGCGGTGACGAAGTGACGAAGTGAGGCACACGCGCGCGTGGGGCCGGGAGCAGCCCGCGCTCGCCGAGGTCCTCGGTGAGCGTGAGGCACACACACACGCGCGTGGGGCCGGGCGGCGACCAGGCCGTGGTTGATGCCTTCCGTGCGGGCACACACACGCGCGCGTGGGGCCGGGGCGAACGGCTGGATGCGCTCACGGGCGCACTCGGTGAGGCACACGCGCGTGGGGCCGGGGTGCGCTCCCGGCCCCGTGTCCGTGCCGGTCCGGTGGCCCCGGCGGGCCGGAGCGGCCGGGACGGGGCGGGGCGGGGCGGAGCGGGACGGTCGCGGGGCGGGGCGCGGCTGAAAACATCCCCCCGGACGGAATGCCGTACCGCCAGTTGTTTTCCTCGACTTGCCCGGTTCTGTGCGAGCTGGTGAAGATCTTGAGGTGACTCTGATAAGACCCACCTCCCGGATAGCCGACGGCGGCGGGCAGGCGCGGCGCTCCGGCACCGGCCGGGCCGCCGCGGCCCTGGTCCTGGTGGCGCTGGCCGCGCTCGTCCCGCTGCTCGGCCCGTCCCCCGCGCTGCACGGGACCGGGGAGGCCGCCGCGCCCGGCACCGGCGGCATAGCCCTGCTGCGCACGGTGCTGTTCGCGGCGCTGAGCGTCCCCGTGGGGGAACTGTTCGTCAACCGGCTGGCCCGGTCCCTCCCCGGCGCTCCCCCGCGCCCGCCCCGCAGCTGGTCCCCCCACGCGGCCGCCGCCGGTGTCGTCGCGGCGCTGGGCCTCGCCTCCGTGGTGGCCACCGGCAACCTGGTGCCGCACAGCTTCGCCGACATCGACGTCGGCGGCCTCTACCAGTCCCGCGACGGCAAGCTGGCGCTCCTGGAGGTCAACGCGTTCCTCCTGGCCGGGCTGTGCGCCGCCTCGCGCCGGCCGGCCTCCCAGATCTGGCCGCTGGCCGCCGTCGTCGTCGCCGAGGCCCTGCGTGCCCACCCCGCCACCGAGCACACGCCGCTGATCGGGTCCGGGCTGACGCTGGTGCACCTGACCTGTGCCTCGCTGTGGGCGGGCGGGCTGCTGCACGCGCTGCGGACGCTGCGGCGGTGGGGCGGCGACGGGCCCGGCGCGGCCCTGCTGGGCCTCTACGCGCGCGTGGCGGCCGTGCTGCTCGCCGCCATCACGGCGACGGGCGTGTGCAGTTCGCTGCGCCGGATGCCGCCGGGGACGATCGCGGACCAGCTGACGGGCACGGCGTACGGGCGCGTGCTGCTCGCGAAGGTGCTCCTCGTGGCGGGCGTCGCCGCGCTCGCCCTGTGGGCACGGATCCGGCTGGGCCGGGCAGCCGACCCGCTCACCGCCTGCTCTCCCGCGCGCGCGGAGGTGGCGGTCCTGGGGCTGGTCGTCGCGGTGTCGGGGCTGCTGACGGCGCTTCCGGTACCGATCCGCTGGTGATCCGGCGCCGCCCGTGAACCACTCGTGAGCCGCCCGCGAACCATCCGCGAACCGCCCGGCGGCCGGACCGCCCCGGGCGGGCGCCGCCGGCGACGCCACCGAAAAGGTACATAGTCGGTCATCGCCGACTCCACGGACACGGGCCGAGGACACCTGAGGGACGGCGCTGTCAGTCGCGGCCCGTATCCTCAGGGACCATGCTCGAAGACCCCACGACCGCAGTGCCCTCTCCCCCGGTGTGGCCGGCCGCGTACCCGCGGGGATACGCGGTCGTCGACGTGGAGACCACCGGCCTGGCCCGCGACGACCGGATCATCTCCGCGGCCGTCTACCGGCTGGACGCGCGCGGCGAGGTCGAGGACCACTGGTACACGCTGGTCAACCCCGAACGCGATCCGGGTCCGGTGTGGATACACGGTCTGACGAGCGAGGTGCTGGAAGGGGCGCCCCTGTTCCAGGACATCGCCGAGGAGTTCGCGGCCCGGCTCGACGGCCGGGTGCTGGTCGCGCACAACGCCGCCTTCGACTGGCAGATGATCGCCCGCGAGTACGCGCGCGCCCGGCGCGAGGCCCCGGTGCGGCAGCGGCTGTGCACCATCGCGCTCTCCAAGGAGCTCGGCCTGCCGCTGCCCAACCACAAGCTGGAGTCGCTCGCCGCCCACTTCGGCGTCGTCCAGCGGCGGGCGCACCACGCGCTGGACGACGCGCGTGTGCTGGCGGAGGCGTTCCGGCCCAGCCTGGCCGCCGCGGCGGCGGGCGGCGTCCGGCTGCCGCTGCACGAGTGCCGGCCGCTGACCGAGTGGTCGGACCGGCCCGCACCCCCCACCGGACGGCAGGCGGGATACGGCGGCTACCGGGCGAACAGCTGGCGCCCCTCCCGCAAGCGGCCCGCGTGCCCCTATCCCAACCCAGGGCGGTACGAAGCGGGCAAACCCCTCAAGCAGGGCATGCGGGTCGCCTTCTCCGGCGACACGTCGACCGAGCGGGAGCTGCTGGAGGACCGGGCGGCCCAGGCGGGGCTGCACGTCGCCACCAGCCTGTCCCGGCTGACCAGCCTGCTGGTCACCAACGACCCGGACTCGGGCACGTCGAAGGTGGTCAAGGCGCGGCAGTACGGGACGCCGATCGTGGACGAGGCGGCCTTCGGCCAGCTGCTGCAGGACGTCGAACCGGCGGACGGCTGAACCGGGCGGAACCCGCGCGGACGGGTGATTGCCGGGCGACTCGCCCGGCGCCCGCTCGCCCGCGCCACGGCGACGGCCCACCCTGTGGCCCATGGCGACATGCGAAGTATGCGGCAACAACTACGGAATGACCTTCGAGGTCCACGCACAGGGCGCGGTGCACGTCTTCGACTGCTTCTCCTGCGCGATCCACCGCATGGCCCCCATCTGCGAGCACTGCCGGGTGCAGATCATCGGGCAGGGCGTCGAGGCCGAGGGCCACTGGTACTGCGGCGCCCACTGCGCCCGCGCCGAGGGGAAGGCGGGCATCGTCGACCGGGTCTGAGCACCACCCGGGTGAGAGCACCCCACGCCCGGGTTGTACCGTCGTGGGGTGTACCGCTTCCTGTTGTCCCGCCAGTGGGTGATCCTCACCCTCGTGGCGCTCGCGCTCATCCCGACGATGATCGAGCTGGGCTTCTGGCAGCTGCACCGCCATGAGCACAAGGTCGCGCTGAACCAGGTGATCGCCGACTCCCTGGCGGCCGAGCCCGTGCCCGCCGAGTCCCTGACCTCGCCCGGTGCCACCGTCGAGCGGGACAAGCTGTACCGCCGGGTGACGGCCACGGGGCACTTCGACACCGCCGACGAGGTCGTCGTACGCCGCCGTACCAACGCGGACGACGAGGTCGGCTACCACGTGCTGACCCCCTTCGTCCTCGACGACGGCAAGGTCCTCGTCGTCAACCGGGGCTGGGTCCCCGCGGACGGCCCGAGCCAGACCGCGTTCCCGAAGGTCCCGGCGCCCCCGAAGGGCGAGATCACCGTCACCGGCCGGCTGATGCCGGACGAGACGACCGAGGACAGCGGCATCAAGGACGTGCGGGGCCTGCCGGACCGCCAGGTCATGCTGATCAGCAGCCGGGAGCAGGCCGAGCGCCTCGGCAGGCAGGTCCTCGGCGGCTACGTCGAGCTGACCGAGCCCGGGCCCGCGGGCGGCTCGCCCGAGCTGATCCCGGCCCCCGACCACGACGACATCGGCCCGCACCTGGCGTACGCCATCCAGTGGTGGCTGTTCGCCGCGGCCGTCCCGTTCGGCTGGTTCGTCCTGGTCCGTCGCGAGGCCCGCGACCGGGCGGGGAAGGCGGCCGAGGAGGAGACCGAGCAGGCGGAACCGGCGACGGTGTAGCCCCGGCCCGCGGCGCCGCCACCGGCGCCCGGCCTCCCGCGTCCGCCCCCGCGTCCGGTTCTCCGCGCCCGGTTCCCCGCGCCCGGCCCCCGCGTCCGGGTTCCCCGCGCCCGGTTCCCTCCGTCCGGTCTTCCCTGATTGCTCCGTCACCCGCCGGGAAGACGGAAACCCGTGCATCCCCGTATACCCGTGCATCCCCGCATAGAGGACTACGCGCTCATCGGCGACGAGCAGACCGCGGCCCTGGTCGGCACGGACGGATCCGTCGACTGGCTGTGCCTGCCCCGGTTCGACTCGGCGGCCTGCTTCGCCAAGCTGCTCGGCGACGAGGACAACGGCCACTGGCGCATCGCCCCCCTGGGCGCCGAGCGCTGCACCCGGCGCGCCTACCGCCGCGACACCCTCGTCCTGGACACCGAGTGGGAGACCGCCGAGGGCGCGGTCCGCGTCACCGACTTCATGCCCCAGCGCGACCGCGCCCCGGACCTGGTGCGCGTCGTGGAGGGGCTGCGCGGCGAGGTCACCGTGCACAGCGTGCTGCGGCTGCGCTTCGACTACGGCTCGATCGTGCCCTGGATGCGCCGCGCCGACGGCCACCGGGTGGCCGTCGCGGGCCCGGACGCGGCGTGGCTGCGCAGCGAGCCGGAGGTCCCCACCCGGGGCCACGACTACGGGACGCACTCCGAGTTCACCGTCGCCGCCGGCGAGAAGGTCGCGTTCGTCCTCACCTGGCACCCCTCGCACGAGCCGCGCCCCGCGCGGATCGACCCGTACGAGGCGCTGCGCCACAGCGTCGACGACTGGCGGGCGTGGGCGGCCCGCTGCCGCTACGACGGCCCGTACCGGGACGCCGTGGTGCGCTCCCTGATCACGCTCAAGGCGCTCACCTACAAGCCGACCGGTGGCATCGTGGCCGCCCCCACCACCTCGCTGCCCGAGGAGCCGGGCGGCGTCCGCAACTGGGACTACCGCTACTGCTGGCTGCGCGACTCGACCCTCACCCTGGGCGCGCTGCTGGCGGCCGGTTACCTGGAGGAGGCGGAGGCGTGGCGCGACTGGCTGCTGCGCGCGGTCGCGGGCAACCCGTCGGACCTCCAGATCATGTACGGGCTGGCGGGCGAGCGGCGGCTGCCGGAGTTCGAACTGCCGTGGCTGTCGGGTTTCGACGAGTCGACGCCCGTACGGATCGGGAACGACGCCGTGAACCAGCTCCAGCTGGACGTGTACGGCGAGGTCATGGACACCCTGTCGCTGGCGCGCCGGGCGGGCCTGCCGAACAAGCCGCAGATGTGGCAGCTCCAGCGCTCTTTGATGAGGTTCCTGCGGACGGTGTGGCGGCAGCCGGACGAGGGGCTGTGGGAGGTGCGCGGCGGGCGCCGCCACTTCGTGCACTCCAAGGTGATGGTGTGGGTGGCCGCCGACCGGGCCGTGCGCACCCTGGAGGAGCACCCGGAGCTGGAGGGCGACCTGGAGCAGTGGCGCGCGCTGCGCGAGGAGGTGCACCGCGAGGTGTGCGAGCGCGGCTACGACCCCGGGCGGGGCACCTTCACCCAGTCGTACGGCTCGCGCGAGCTGGACGCCGCGCTGCTGTTCATCCCGCGCGTGGGCTTCCTGCCCCCCGACGACCCGCGGGTCCTGGGCACCATCGACGCCGTCGAGAAGGAACTGACGCGCGGCGGACTGGTGCGCCGCTACAGCACCGAGGACCCCGTCGACGGGCTGCCCGGCAGCGAGGGCACCTTCCTGGTGTGCTCCTTCTGGCTCGCGGACGCCCTGCACATGACGGGCCGCACCGACGAGGCCGAGGAGCTGTTCGCACGGCTGGTGGGGCTCGCCAACGACGTGGGGCTGCTGGCCGAGGAGTACGACCCGGTGGCCGGCCGCCAGCTCGGCAACTTCCCGCAGGCCTTCAGCCACATCGGCCTGGTGCACACCGCCCTCGCCCTGTTCGGGGACGAGGGGGCAGGATAGGGGCCATGGATCTTGGACTGAAGGACCGGGTGTACGTCGTCACCGGCGCCACCCGGGGCCTGGGCAACGCCGCCGCGCGGGAACTGGTCGCCGACGGCGCGAAGGTGGTCGTCACGGGGCGGGACGAGAAGAACGCCGCCGACGCCGCGTCCGCGCTGGGCCCGAACGCGGTCGGAGTGGCCGCCGACAACGCCGATCCCGAGGCGGCCGGACGGCTGATCGCCGCCGCGCGCGAGCACTTCGGCGCCTTCCACGGCCTCCTGGTCAGCGTCGGCGGTCCGCCGCCCGGCTTCGTCGCCGACACCACCGACGAGCAGTGGCAGGCGGCGTTCGAGTCGGTGTTCCTCGGCGCGGTGCGCCTGGCCCGGACGGCCGCGGCGGAGCTGGAGGAGGGCGGTGTCATCGGCTTCGTGCTGTCCGGCTCGGTGCACGAGCCGATCCCGGGGCTGACCATCTCCAACGGGCTGCGCCCCGGGCTGGCCGGCTTCGCCAAGTCCCTCGCGGACGAACTGGGCCCGCGCGGCATCCGCGTCGTCGGCCTGCTGCCGGGCCGCATCGACACCGACCGGGTACGGGAGCTGGACGGCATGTCCGCCGACCCGGAGGCGACGCGCGCGGCGTCCGAGTCCCGCATCCCGCTGCGCCGGTACGGCACCCCGGACGAGTTCGGCCGCGCGGCGGCGTTCCTGCTGTCCCCGGCGGCGTCGTACGTGACGGGCGTCATGCTGCCGGTGGACGGCGGCGTGCGGCACGGGTTCTAGGGTTCGCCGTCACCCTCCCGGCCGTCCCCGCGACGCGGACGGAGAGGCGACCGGCGGGTCCCGGCCGCCGCCCGGGTCCGACCAGCCGACCGTCCGGCCGCAGCGGTCAGCTGACGCGTTCGGCGCGGTGCCGGACGCCCTTGAGGCGCACCTCCGTCGGCAGGGACGCGAGCCCCGCGGCGTCCCGGGCGTGGGCCAGCGGGCCGGTGGTGAAATCGTGCAGCGCGGTCGCGGGGTCCAGGTGCGGTGCGAGCCGCATCCGTACGCGGGACCGGGGGGCGCCGCGCCGTCCGGTGAGCCGCACGTGCGCGCGTTCCACGCCGTCCGGACGGCCCGCCTCCTCGGCCAGCGCGTCCTCCAGGGCCCGCCCGCGCAGCACCGCGCCCTCGCCGTCGCCGGTGTCGACGAGGACCTCGGTCAGGCGGTGCCGGCGCAGGACCGAGGCCAGCCACCACAGGGCGAGCAGCAGGAGCACGGCGAGCGCGGCGAGGACCACCGGCCACCACCAGCCGGCCTCCCGCCAGCGGGTCCGTTCGGCGTCGTCGAGCAGCACGTCGCGCCGTCCGTCGTGGATCCACCAGGAGGGCGCCGGGGCGCCCAGTCCGACGGCCAGCACGGAGCCGCCGAGGACGGTCAGGACGAGGCCCACGGCCCCGAGCAGGACACGGTTGACGGTGGTGCGCACCGCCCTCACCCCTTCCGTCCGGGCCGCGCCACCCGCACCGACAGGGCGGGCGGGCGGGCCAGCCCGAGTCCGTGCACCGCGTCGGTGAGCGCGGTGTCCAGGTCGGCGCGTACGGCGTCCGGTTCCCGGAAGTGCGCGACCGCGCGGACCTTCGCCTTCCGCCGGCGCATCCGCACCCGGGCCGACTGCACGCCGGGGACCTCCACGGCCCGGTCGCGCAGCACCGTGGCGGCGGCGTCCCGGTGGAGTGCGGCGCGTACGTCGGGACGGGTGCGCCGCATCGGCAGCAGGTCCCGCAGGCCGGGGGTGAGGGCCAGGAGCAGCAGCCAGAGCCCGAGCGCGGCGGCGACGCCCGCGCCGGTCAGCACCCAGGTGTCCTCCAGGGGCCGCCGGGCGAGCTGCCGGGCCAGTTCCCGGCGCCAGGCCATGGCGGGCCGGTCGGCGCGCACGGCGGCGATGTCGTACAGGAAGGCACCCGCGAGGACCAGGAGCAGCAGGGCGACGATGCCGGCGGGGACGCGGCGCGCCGACCAGAAGCGGCCGGCCCGCCCGGGGGACTCGCCGGATGCCGGGGCGGGCGGCTGCCCGGGGCCCGCCGCCTTTTCCAGGTCCGGCGGCCGCGCGGTGCCCTGAGTGCCTGGTGCGCCCTCGGTGCCTTGTGTGCCCTCAGTGCCTGGTGTGCCCTGGGTGCTTCGTGTGCCTTGGGTGTCCTGAGGTTCGGTCATCGCGTCCTCCCCTGTGCCGCGCCGTGTTCCGGTGCCGGGTGCAGCCGCTCCACCAGGACGGCGACCTCCGGCACCGTCATGCCCGTCAGCGTGCCCACCCGCTCGACGACCCGGCGGCGTACCCGGCCGCAGCGGGCGCCGATGTCACCGGGGTAGCCGAGTTCGACGTGGACGCGGACCCGGGCCGTGTCGCGGTGCACGACGACGGTGGCGCGGGGGCGCGACGCGTCCGGCGGGAGCTCGCCCACCGCCTCGCGCGCCGCCTGGGCGGCGATCTTCGCGACGACCCGGTCGGCGATCGTGGTGGCACCGCGCTCCCCGGGCGGGACGGCGGTCAGGGGTTCGCGGAGCTCACCGGCCCCCGTGCTCACGCCGGTCACCGCCGGCGGTCGTCACGCGCGCGGAAGAAGTCGCCGAGCTCCCAGTCCCCCTCCAGGAACCGGCCGACGGCGAGACCGACGGCCCCCAGGGCCGCCACCAGGAGGAACGCGCCGAAACCGCCGAAGTATCCGGCGAAGCCCAGCGCCATTCCGGCGATCATGCCGACCGCGGCCATGCTCATGGTGCGCTCCTCAGCTCCTCGAGCCGTTCGGGTGTTCAGGTGTTCGGATGTTCGGGCAACGGGTGGGGCGGCGGGGTCGGGCGGTCGCTCGGCGAAGGATCACTGGAGCCGGGGCTCCGGTTCCTCTTCCTCCTCCTCGTCCGGGAGCTTGACGTCGCTCACCGCGATGTTGACCTCGACCACTTCCAGGCCGGTCATCCGCTCCACCGCCGCGATCACGTTCTCCCGCACGTCCCGGGTGACGTCGGAGATCGACACGCCGTACTCGACGACGATCTCCAGGTCGAGCGCGGTCTGCTTCTCGCCGACCTCGGCCTTCACGCCACGCGTCACCGACTTGGACCCGCCGGGCACCCGGTCGCGCATGGCTCCGAAGGTGCGCGACATGCCGCTGCCCATGGCGTGCACGCCGTCGACGTCGCGTGCGGCCATCCCGGTGATCTTCTCCACGACACCGTCGGCGATGGTGGTCCGCCCGCGGGTGCCGGGGGCTCCCCCGCCCCGCCTGCCGCCCTGCGTCCCGACCGCCCCGCCCGGGTCCTGGTTCCGTTCCGTGGTCTCGCTCATCGCCGTACGTCCCTTTCGGTCGTCGTTCTCCGACCACGGTAAGCGGGGTTCCGCGACCGCGCGCCCGGGATGCGGCAGGCTGAAGGAATGACGACGGCGAACCGGTTGACGCAGGCGGTACGGGAGCACCTGGGGCTCGGCAGGTTCCTGCCCCTGGGCGGGCCGCGGGACGGCGCGTGGATCACCGAGCGGGCGGTGCGGGGTGTGCTGCGGGATGCGGCGCGGGAGGTGACGGGCGTGCGCGTGGGCGGCCTGCGGGTCGCGCCCGCCGATCCGGACGCCGCGGACGAGCCGGTCGTACCGCCGCCGCCGAGCGGCCTGCCACCCGGGCCGCTGCGGGTGTCGGCCGACTGCGCGGCGACGGTGTCCGAGCCGCTGCCGGTGATGGCCGCCCGCCTGCGCGCGGCGCTCGCGGCGGCGGCGACGCGGCGGCTCGGCCTGACGGTCGAGGAGGTGGACCTGCGGGTGACCGGGCTGCTGGAGGAGACGGACACCGAGGCCGCGCCGCCGGAGGAGACGGCGCGCGAGGAGGGCGCGCGGGGGGCGCCGGCCGCCGTTCCGGTGGAGGGCGACGAGGGCCGGGCGGCGGCGGCCGCGCTGGCGGTCGCGGGCGTGACCCGGCTGACGGCCGCGCTGGGCCGCCCGGTCCGCATCGCCGAGCGCGCGCGGGAGGCGGCCCTGGCGCGCCGGTACGTCCGGCTGGAGTGCGCGGTGGGCGCGGACCACCGGACCGTGGACGTGGCCCGGCGGGTCCGCGCGGCGGTGTCGGACGCCCTGCCGGATCGCCCGGCGGTGACGGTCCTGGTGACGGCGGTCGACTGACGGGGACCGCGGGTCCGGGCGGCCTCGCCCCGGCCCCCGTCGCGTCGGCCCCTGCCCCTTCGGGCTCCGGCCGGCCCTTCGGGCCCTGTCGGCTCGGGCGCCGTCACTGCGGGCGCCGGGGTGACGCCGTCACCCCGGATGCCGTCGCCTCGGGGCTCTGCGGCCCGGGGTCCGTCCCGGGCTATTCGCCGAGGCCGGCCAGGTCCCGCAGGCGGCGAGCCTGGGCGGCCCGCTCCGCGGCGCGCTGGGCCTCGTAGTCCCGGTCCAGCGCTCCTTGCAGCAGGGCCTTGGTCTCGATCACGGCGTCGCGCGGCGCGGCGAGGACCGCCGACGCCAGGTCGCGCACGGCACCGTCGAGCTGGTCGGCGGGCACCGCGAGGTTCGCCAGCCCCGTGCTCACGGCCTCGTCGGCCGGGACGAACCGTCCGGTCACGCAGATCTCCAGCGCGCGGGCGTATCCGACCAGCCCCACCAGCGGGTGCGTTCCCGTCAGGTCGGGGACGAGGCCGAGGCTTGTCTCGCGCATGGCGAACTGCGCGTCGTCGGCGACGACACGCAGGTCGCAGGCGAGCGCGAGCTGGAAGCCCGCCCCGATGGCGTGTCCCTGCACGGCGGCGATCGACAGGATGTCGCCGCGCCGCCACCAGGTGAACGCCTCCTGGTACTCGGCGATGGTCGCGTCCAGCTCGGCGTCTCCGCCGCGCGCGAGGTCGAGGAACGACGGCTCGCCGTCGAAGCCCTCGGGCGTGAACGCCTGCCGGTCGAGCCCGGCCGAGAAGGACTTGCCCTCGGCCCGCAGCACGACGACACGCACGGACCCCGGCAGCCGCCGCCCGGCCTCGGTGAGCGCCCGCCACAGGGCGGGGCTCTGCGCGTTGCGCTTGGCCGGGTTGGTCAGCGTCACCGTGGCGATCGCGTCGTCGACGGTGAGCCGTACGCCGTCCTGATCGAGAACGGGGCTGTGTGAACCGTGATCCTGTGCGGGCGAAGCCATGGGGCGCCTCCGATGGGTGCACTCGTCCTGAGGGCCGTACGGAACTCCGTACGACCTCCCTAAGTGACTGCACAGTAACCACCCGGCCGGCCGGGAGACCGACCGGGTGGCCACCATCGAAGCCGAGGGGCCGCCCGGGGTAGATCAGGCCGATGGGGCCTTCTTGCCCCGTGTCGCCCCGCCACGCCCTCGCAGCGTGACTCCCGATTCACTGAGCATGCGGTGCACGAAGCCATACGAGCGGCCGGTCTCCTCGGCCAACGCCCGGATGCTCGCACCGGCGTCGTACTTCTTCTTCAGGTCTGCCGCGAGCTTGTCGCGCGCGGCGCCGGTCACCCGGCTGCCCTTCTTCAGAGTCTCGGCCACCCGTGCCTCCTCATGGGAAGTGCGCTCTGGTCTCCTCATGATCACCCCTCCGGGGCCTGATGGCCACCCATTCGGCAAGGTCTGTGAGACAAGTCCGTGACGACGGGAGCGCGTACCCACATACGGAATGCCCTATTCCGCACGCGGGCGCCCGTGCGGCCGAACGGATTGTTCCGCGAAGTGGCAGGTCAGAGAGGCGCGACGGCCGGCCCTTCGACAGGAGAGGGGCCGGCCGTGCGATCGGTGTAGGACACACCTCGGTATGAGGAGATCTCACACAGATGATGGATCACGGATCGGCCGAATGATCCATACGCAGGGGATCGTCCGTTCGATCAAGCGAGGGCGACGAGGTCCGCGTAGTCGGCGCCCCACAGGTCCTCGACACCGTCCGGCAGCAGGATGATCCGCTCCGGCTGGAGCGCCTCGACGGCGCCCTCGTCGTGGGTGACCAGCACGACCGCGCCCTTGTAGGTGCGCAGGGCGCCGAGGATCTCCTCGCGGCTGGCCGGGTCGAGGTTGTTGGTGGGCTCGTCGAGCAGCAGCACGTTGGCGGAGGACACCACGAGGGTGGCCAGCGCCAGACGGGTCTTCTCGCCGCCGGAGAGGACGCCGGCCGGCTTGTCGACGTCGTCGCCGGAGAACAGGAACGAGCCGAGCACCTTGCGGACCTCGACGAGGTCCATGTCGGGGGCGGCGGAACGCATGTTCTCCAGGACCGTGCGGTCCGGGTCGAGGGTCTCGTGCTCCTGGGCGTAGTAGCCGAGCTTGAGGCCGTGACCGGGGATGACGGCGCCCGTGTCGGGCTGCTCGACGCCCGCGAGCAGGCGCAGCAGGGTCGTCTTGCCGGCGCCGTTGAGGCCGAGGATGACGACGCGGGAGCCCTTGTCGATGGCCAGGTCGACGTCGGTGAAGATCTCCAGGGAGCCGTACGACTTCGACAGGCCCTCGGCCGTCAGCGGGGTCTTGCCGCAGGGCGCGGGCTCGGGGAAGCGCAGCTTGGCGACCTTGTCCTGCTGGCGGACCTCCTCCAGGCCGGACAGCAGCTTCTCGGCGCGGCGGGCCATGTTCTGCGCGGCGATCGTCTTGGTGGCCTTGGCGCGCATCTTGTCGGCCTGGGCGTTGAGCGCGGCAGCCTTCTTCTCGGCGTTCTGCCGCTCGCGCTTGCGGCGCTTCTCGTCGGCCTCGCGCTGCTGCTGGTAGAGCTTCCAGCCCATGTTGTAGATGTCGATCTGGGCCCGGTTGGCGTCCAGGTAGAACACCTTGTTGACGACCGTCTCGACCAGGTCGACGTCGTGGGAGATCACGATGAAGCCGCCGCGGTAGGTCTTGAGGTAGTCGCGCAGCCAGACGATCGAGTCGGCGTCGAGGTGGTTCGTCGGCTCGTCCAGGAGCAGGGTGTCCGCGTCCGAGAACAGAATCCGGGCCAGCTCGACGCGGCGGCGCTGACCGCCGGAGAGCGTGTGCAGCGGCTGGCCGAGCACCCGGTCGGGCAGGTTGAGCGCGGCGGCGATGGTGGCGGCCTCGGCCTCGGCGGAGTACCCGCCCTTGGTGAGGAACTCCGTCTCCTGGCGCTCGTACTGCTTCATCGCCTTGTCGCGGGTGGCGCCCTTGCCGTTGGCGATGCGCTGCTCGTTCTCGCGCATCTTGCGGATCAGGACGTCGAGGCCGCGCGCGGAGAGGATGCGGTCGCGGGCGAGCACGTCGAGGTCGCCGGTGCGGGGGTCCTGCGGGAGGTAGCCGACCTCACCGGAGCGGGTGATGGTGCCGGCGGCGGGGATGCCCTCGCCGGCGAGGCACTTGGTGAGGGTGGTCTTGCCGGCGCCGTTGCGGCCGACGAGGCCGATGCGGTCGCCCTTGGTGACGCGGAAGGTGGCGTTTTCGATGAGGACGCGGGCACCGGCGCGCAGCTCGATGCCGGAAGCGGAGATCACGGACAGACTCCTGGGCGGTGGGGAGGGCGGGATGGGCGGCTGAGGACGGTCCCGCCGTCTAATGCGCGAGGAGAATGGCCATGGGGCCAGTCTAACTGGGGTACGCAAGCACTTTTCCCGGCCACGGCGTCGCGGGCCGTCGGCGGGGGCGGGCGCAGGACCGGCGGCGGGCCGGAAACCGGGCTTTTCCGTACCGGCTCCCGGGGGTTTTCCGTACGGCTCACGAGGCTTTCCCGTACGGCTCACGGAACTTTTCCGTACGGCTCACGAGGGAGTGATCGGCTCGAAGGCGCCGGCGGCCGTTCCGGCGAGCCGATACGCGCTCCCCCGGGACACGGGCCTGAGAGCCGGGGCCGGGTCAGGTGCCGCCCGTGTGCACCTGGAACGCCGCCCGGCGCACGGCCTTGGCCAGGGCCGGGTCGGGGTGCGCGGCGGCCAGTGCCACCAGGACCTGCACGGTGCGGGGGTGGCCGACGGCCCGCACCTCCTCCAGCAGCGCCGGGACGGTGGGCTGGATCGCGGACTCCAGGTGCCGCACCAGCATCGGGGCCTCGCCGTGGTCGGCGACGGCGGCGGCGGTGTCGACCCACAGCCACGTGGCCTCCTCCCGGGTGAGGACCTCGTGGGCGTCCTCCGGGTCGGCCCCGTCGTGCTCGGCCAGCCACAGCAGGGCGTAGGGCCGCAGCGTCGGCTCGTCGAGCACGGCGCGGACGTCGGGCTCGGCCGGGGCGCCGACCACGCGCAGCGCCTCGAAGGCGAGGCCGCGCAGCAGGGCGTCGTCGCCGCGGGCGGCCGCGAGGAGCTCGGTGACGGCGCTGCCGACGGGGCGGGCGGCGAGCCAGGCCCGGTACTCGGCGCGGGCCGCGTTGGGGCGGAGCTGGGCGCAGCCGCGGAGCATGTCCTCGGCGGACTGCTCGATGTTCCCGGCGGGGCTCTGCGCGGCGACGCAGATCTGCTCCAGCTTGACCCAGACCGCCCAGCTGCCGAGCGGGGTGAGCGTGGCCTGCCCGTCACCGTAGGTGAGGGCGCCGACCGAGGCGAGGGCGCGCAGGGCCCAGTCCAGGAGCGGGGCGAGCGGGGTGTCGCCGCCGGGGGCGGGGGCCTCGGGCTGGGGGTGCGGACCGTAGGAGACCTCGCAGCGCTCGGTGCGCAGTTCGGTGACGCGCTGCTCCAGGAGGTCGAGGAGCTGCGCCAGGGGGACGGGCCCGGCGGACAGCTGGAGGAAGGAGAGCACCTGGGGCATGGCCGAGACGACCTCGGCGACGGTGGCCGGCTCGTGGTCCGAGGGCTCGGGGTAGGCGAGCGACCAGGCGTCGAAGAGGGCGACCCAGCCGCGCAGGGCGGCATTGTCGTCGCGGTCCCAGGCGCGCAGCCGCCAGCCGGGGCGGGCGCTGTCGCCGTGCACCTCGACCAGACCGGCCAGGCGGGCGATGTCCCAGTCGGCGCGGACCTGAGCGACGGTCAGGTCCAGCTCGGCCGCCGCGCGTTCGGCGGTCGCGTCGGAGAGCGTGGCCTTGCCGTCGGAGGAGGCGCCCGCCCGGCCGGGGCCGAGGGCGGCGTCGGCCCAGCGGGCGACACGGACCGCGCCGGCCAGACCGGAGCGAGCCATTCTGGCCAGCTCCGACCGGGCCGGTGTGCCCTCCGGGGGGCGCGGTGCGGGGCGGCGCGGGTGCCGCTGGTTCACGGCTCTGGGGGCGGCGGCCAGGGGTCGCGGGCGGACGAGTCGAAGCCTGGAGTCGCGCGGGATACGGGACGTCACGGGTGCAGTCTTCCGGTTGACGGTCCGAAAACCCAAACGGAATGTCACGACGGGCGAGGGGGATGGCCAACGCAAGCATGCGGGGAGGGGTGTGGGCGAGGCCCGGGCCGGGGGGCGAGGCCCTAAGCGGAATGGCTGGAAACGGGCTGGGGCCAGTGGGGCGCGAGGGCGCGGAGGGGTGACCGGGGCGAAGGACCGATGGTGTGCCGTCGCCGTTCGGTGGCATGGGGAGGCGCGGGTGGGTTCGGGCGAGGGCGGGTGGGTGCAGGCGGGTGTGGGTTGATTCAGGCTGGTATGGGCGGATAAGGGTAGTACGGGCGCATTCAGTGCGATTCGTCGCATTCAAGCGAGTACGGGTTGATTCAGGCAGGTGCGGGCGTCCGGGCCGGTGATCAGCGCGGCCGAGTGGCATCGTCGGGCAGGTGGCGACAGTCGTGCGCCGTGGAGGGGCGCGGGGCGTACGCCGTGGAGGGGCGCGGGGCGTACGCCGTGGAGGGCGGAGGGCGAGAGGCGTGCGCCGTGCGTGAGGCCGGGCCGCGCTCGGCCGCCTTCGACGGACGCCCGCGCGGAAGCCGGACGGCGGCCGACGGGCGACGGGCGACGGGCGACGGCAGGCGGGCAGCGGACCGGTCGACGGTCCCGTGGGCTCACATCAGCGGGACGAGGAAGCGCCGCAGGGCCTCTTCGTAGGGGTCGGGGGCGGCGTTCCACATGGCCGCGTGCGGGGCCTGGGCGACCGTGCGGAGGGAGACCAGGCGGGGGCGGGCGGCGGCGAGGCGGCGTGAGAGGTGCAAGGGAGCCACCGTGTCGTCCGGGCCGTGGAAGATCAGGGTCGGGACCTCGAGGTGGTCGCGGTCGGCGTCGGCGACGCGGTCGGCGTGGAGTCCGGCGCGGCCCCGGGCGGCGCGGACCGCGAGCGGCAGCAGGGCCCCCGGCGTGTGCCGGGCCGCGGCCAGGGAGCGCAGGGTGGTCTCCCAGCTGAGGACCGGGGAGTCCAGGACGAGTCCCGAGATGCGGTCGCGCACCCCGGAGTGCTCGGCGGCGCGCAGGGCCATGGTGGCGCCGGTGGACCAGCCGAGCAGGACGACCTGCCGGGCGCCGTACCGCAGCGCGTAGCGGATCGCCGCGTCCAGGTCGCGCCACTCGCTCTCACCGAGGTGGTTCAGGCCGTCCGGCGGCCGGGGCGCGCCGAGGTCGCCGCGGTAGGAGAGGGCGAGCACGGGCAGGCGCAGGCCGTGCAGGAGGCCCATGAGGTTCAGGGCGTGTTCCCGGGTGGTGCCCAGGCCGTGCACGGCGATCACCCAGGTGTCGCGGGAGGACGGCACGAACCAGGCCGGCAGCGAGCCGAGCTCGCCGGGGATGTCGACGTCGGCGTGGTCCAGGCCGAGGGCGGTGCCCGGGTCGCCGACGTACAGGTTCGGGGTGAGCCACGCCTTGTCGCCGGGCCGCAGGGTGCCGTGGGTGACGCGTTCGAGGCGGCGTACGACGGTGTCGGCGGGGTGCCGGGCCGCGTCGAGGACGGGGCCCACGACCGCGTGGGAGCCGTCGCCGGCGAGGCCGTAGCGGCCGGGCCGCAGCGCGGCCAGGTCCCGGGTGAGCGTGATCTGCCCGGCGGCGGTGCCGTGCACGGTGAGCCGGGGTTCGGTGGGCAGGGGCCGGCCTGCGGGCGCCTTGAGCGCGGCGTCGCTGGCGAGCCGGCCGGCGACGACGCTCGCCGCGCCGGCGGCCAGGGCTGCGGTGACGGCGGTGGCCGTTGCGGTGACGGTGCGCACGTCCTCCAGTGTCCGGGCGGAACCGGTGACCGGCCAGTGGGCGGGCGGCTGGGGGTGACGGGGAGGAGACAGCGGCCGGGAAGGGACCTGAGGGGGATCGGCGCGCGGGGGCGTACGGGCGGTGCGGGGAGGGGGAGGAAGGGGAGGCAGGAGGCAGGAGGCAGAGGAGGGAAGGTGGTGGCGGTCGCCTCCGGGGGCCGGTCGTCAGCTCTTCTGGCCGTACCCCCGCAGCTTCTCGCCGACCTCGGCGAGTTGTTCCTCCGTCAGCAGGGACGGTGTCAGGCCCGGGACGGAGGAGGCGGTCAGCCACAGGCGGCACATCCACTCCAGCTGGGCGGTGCGGTCGTATGCCTGGTCCAGGGTGGCGCCGTGGGTGAGCGTGCCATGGTTCCGGAGGAGGCAGCCGGAGCGGCCGGCGAGGGCGTGGAGCATGTTCTCGGCCAGCTCGTCGGTGCCGTACGCGGCATACGGGGCGACCCGGACGGGGCCGCCGAGGGCGGCGGCCATGTAGTGGATCGGCGGGAGCTCCCGGACGAGCGTGGAGACGGCCGTCGCGTGCACGGCGTGGGTGTGGACGACGGCGCGGGCGCCGGTGGTGCGGTACACGGCGAGGTGCAGGGGCAGCTCGCTGGTCGGGACGAGGGTGCCGAGCACCTGGCGGCCGTCGAGGCCGACGCCGGTGACGTCCTCCGGCGTCAGCCGGTCGTACGGCACTCCCGACGGCGTGACCAGGACGGTGTCGCCGACGCGCACCGAGACGTTGCCGGACGTGCCGACCACCAGCCCCTCGGCCGCCGTCCGCCGGGCCGTGGCGACCAGGGCCTCCCAGGCGCGCGCCTCCTCGGGGCGGACGCACCTCCCCCCGGCCTCCCCCGCACCTCGCGCCCCCACCCGGGCGTCCCCCGCGTCCTGCCGGTCCCACGACTGCTCGGTCATACCGCGATCCTCCCAGGTGCCGTCCGGTCCGTCCGCCGGGCGGGGGCATCATGGGCCGGAAGACCGGCGTCCGGTGCGCCGCGCGCCGGCCGGCGTGGGCCTTCCGGCGGTACGGAGGCGGCGGGCGCCCGCCGGGTGACCAGGATCTCCTCGGCGGGTCCGCGGACCGGCCGGGGAAGCTCGCCACCGGCGCCCGAGCCCGCAACCGGAGGGCCGCCACGGTGCGAGCCGGACACGGCCGGCGCAAGAGGGGGCGGCGGCCCCGCTTCCGGACACCACCGCGCTCCCCCGAGTTCATCTTCCGTTCACCCTCGTTACCTACGTTCGAGCAGCCAATGACCTCGAACGATTGCCTGGGTAAATGGAAAGCTTCTCGCTGATCCTCGCGATTGTGGTGGTAACCGCACTCGCGTTCGATTTCACGAACGGTTTCCACGACACCGCGAACGCGATGGCGACCACCATTTCGACCGGTGCCCTGAAGCCCAAGGTCGCGGTGGCCATGTCCGCCGTCCTCAACCTCGTCGGCGCCTTCCTGTCCGTGGAGGTCGCCAACACCATCTCCAAGGGGCTCGTCGACGAGAGCGGCATCCGCCCCGAGGTCATCTTCGCCGCCCTGGTGGGCGCGATCCTCTGGAACCTGCTGACCTGGCTGGTCGGGCTCCCCTCCAGCTCCTCCCATGCCCTCATGGGCGGCCTGGTCGGCGCCACCGTCGCCTCGGCGGGCTTCGGCGCGGTCCACGGCGACGTGCTCGTCACCAAGGTGCTCCTCCCGGCCGTCGCCGCCCCGGTCGTCGCGGGCCTGGCGGCCCTGGTCGCCACGCGGCTGACGTACACCCTCGGCAGGAAGGCGGACGGCCAGGCCGCCAAGAAGGGCTACCGCGCCGGGCAGATCGCCTCCGCCGGGCTGGTGTCGCTGGCCCACGGCACCAACGACGCGCAGAAGACGATGGGCATCATCACCCTGGCGCTGGTCGCCGGCGGCGCCCTGGCCCCCGACTCCGACCCGCCGATGTGGGTCATCCTCTCCGCGGGCCTGGCCATCGCGCTCGGCACCTACCTCGGCGGCTGGCGCATCATCCGCACCATGGGCAAGGGCCTGACCGACCTCCGGCCGCAGCAGGGCTTCGCCGCCCAGACCAGCGCCGCCACCGCCATCCTGGCCTCCTCCCACCTGGGCTTCTCCCTCTCCACCACGCACGTCGTCTCCGGCTCGGTGATGGGCGCGGGCCTCGGCCGCAAGGGCGGCGTCGTGCGCTGGTCCACGGCGACGCGGATGTTCGTCGCCTGGGGCCTGACCCTGCCGGCCGCGGCTCTGGTCGGCGCGCTCGCCGAGTGGGTCTGCGGCTTCGGCGACTGGGGTACGGCGCTCGTCGCGGTCTTCCTGGTCGCCTCCAGCGCCGCGATCTGGAAGATCTCCCGCCGCGAGGTCGTCGACCACACCAACGTCAACGACACCGAGAACGCCGACAACACGGCGGACGCCGAGCCGGCCGGTGTGGTCACCACCGCGATCGCCGCCGTGACCCCGCCCCCGGCGGGCGCCGCCGAGGAGCTGACCGCCACCATCCCGGCCCAGCTCTCCGCCGCCCCCGACGCCAAGGCCCCGTCGGCCGCCACCCCCGTCTGAGCCCGCGCTCACCCGGTACGAAACTCACCCGGTACGAAGGAAGAAGCAGGATGAAGATCGACTGGGCAGCCCTCGGCTCCGTCTTCGGGGTCAGCCTCGTGGTCACTGTGGCCCTGGTGGCCCTGTTCACCCTGGGCATCGCCGGACTCTCCCGCCGGGAGCGGGCCGCCGCCCAGGGCGGCTCCGCGGCCCTCGCGGTCACCGGCGCCTACGCGTGCTTCACGGCCTGCGCGGCGGCGGTGGCGTACGGGATCTATCTGATCGTCGCCTGACCGCCGCCCGGCCGGCGGCGCGCACGCGCGCACAGCGGGGTGCGGGACGGACCACCGTCCCGCACCCCGCTTCCGCGTGCCCGGCGCACACCCCCCGCGTGTGGGCCTCCGCACACTCCCCCTGCGCAGGTCAACGGCAAGTTGACGGGTGTTCGCGGGCCATGGTGGACTTCCTGGGCCATGTACGGCGGCAGGAGAGGAAGCCCGGTGTGAATCCGGCGCGGTCCCGCCACTGTGACCGGGGTGGAGACCCCGGGAGCCAGGAACTCTCACCGCCGGTCTCGTCGAACCAGGGCGTGGACACCCTGAGTGAGGACACAACGCGATGCTCGGCTGCCGTTCGAGGTTCAGTACCAGGTCTCTTCCTGCCTTCCCCGACCGTGTGACCGGCTGAGCTCCATGCGTGCCGAACGCGTTTTCGCGTACGGCGCCGCCGCGGGCCTTCTCGGCGACCTCCTCCTCGGCGATCCCCGCCGCGGGCATCCGGTCGCCGCGTTCGGCCGTGCCGCCGGTGCCGTGGAACGTGTGCTGTGGCGGGACCACCGCGGCCGGGGCGCGGTGCACACCGCCGTGTGCGCCGGTGGCGCCGTGGCGCTCGGTGCCCTCGCCTCCCGCGCCGTACGCCCCTGGCCCCTCGCCTCCGTCGCGCTGACCGCCACCGCCACCTGGGCCGTCGTCGGCGGCACCTCGCTCGCGCGCGAGGCGCGTGCCGTCGGGCGGGCACTGGAGACGGGCGACGTCGAGGCCGCCCGAGCGCGGCTGCCGCATCTGTGCGGGCGCGATCCGCAGGCCCTGGACGCCGACGGGATCGCGCGGGCCGTCGTGGAGTCCGTCGCCGAGAACACCTCCGACGCGGTGGTGGGCGCCCTGGTGTGGGGCGCCGCCGGCGGGGTTCCGGGCCTGCTCGGCTTCCGGGCCGTCAACACCCTCGACGCCATGGTCGGCCACAAGTCGCCCCGGTACCGCCGCTACGGCTGGGCCTCCGCCCGTCTCGACGACCTCGCCGGCTGGCCCGGCGCGCGGCTGACCGCCGCCCTCGCCGCCGTCGCCGGCGGGAATCCGCGCGGCGCCGTACGGGCCTGGCGGGCCGACGCCGGCAAGCATCCGAGCCCCAACGCCGGGCCCGTCGAGGCGTCGTTCGCGGGCGCCCTCGGCGTCCGGCTCGGCGGGACGCTGTCGTACGGCGGGCGGGTGGAGCACCGGCCCGTGCTCAACGGGGCCGCGGGGCGGGCCGTCCGCGCCGGCGACATCGAACGGGCGGTACGGCTGTCCCGGCGCGTGAGCTGGCTGGCGCTGGGCGCGTGCGCGGGCGCGCGGCTGCTGACCTCGCGCCTGGTGTCGTCGGGTCCGGTGACGTCGCGCCTGCCGAAGAGAGGACACAGGTCATGAGAAGCGGGGGTCTCCTCGTCGCCGGCACCACCTCCGACGCCGGCAAGAGCGTCGTCACCGCCGGGATCTGCCGGTGGCTGGTGCGGCAGGGCGTGAAGGTGGCGCCGTTCAAGGCGCAGAACATGTCGCTGAACTCGTTCGTGACGCGCGAGGGCGCCGAGATCGGGCGGGCGCAGGCGATGCAGGCGCAGGCGTGCCGGATCGAGCCGACCGCGCTGATGAACCCGGTGCTGCTCAAGCCGGGCGGCGAGCAGAGCAGCCAGGTGGTGCTGCTGGGCAAGCCGGTCGGGGAGATGAGCGCGCGCGGCTACCACGGCGGCCGGCAGCAGCGGCTGCTCGGCACGGTCCTCGACTGCCTGGCCGAGCTGCGGGGAACGTATGACGCGGTGATCTGTGAGGGGGCGGGCAGTCCGGCGGAGATCAACCTGCGCCGGACCGACATCGTGAACATGGGCATCGCCCGTGGTGCCGGGCTGCCCGTGGTGGTGGTCGGCGACATCGACCGCGGGGGCGTGTTCGCCTCGTTCTTCGGGACGGTGGCGCTGCTCGCCCCGGAGGACCAGGCGCTGGTCGCCGGGTTCCTGGTGAACAAGTTCCGCGGGGACGTGTCCCTGCTGGAGCCGGGCCTGGACATGCTGCACGGCCTGACCGGGCGCCACACGTACGGGGTGCTGCCGTTCCGGCACGGGCTCGGCATCGACGAGGAGGACGGGCTGCGGGTGTCGCTGCGCGGCACCGTGCGGGAGTCCGCCGTCGCACCGCCGGTCGGCGAGGACGTGCTGCGGGTCGCCGTCTGCGCGGTCCCGCTGATGTCCAACTTCACGGACGTGGACGCGCTGGCCGCCGAGCCGGGTGTCGTGGTGCGGTTCGTGGACCGGCCGGAGGAGCTGGCCGACGCCGACCTCGTGGTGGTGCCCGGCACCCGGGGCACGGTCCGGGCGCTGGACTGGCTGCGGGAGCGGGGGCTCGCGGACGCCCTGCGGCGCAGGGCCGCCGAGCAGCGGCCCGTGCTCGGCGTCTGCGGCGGCTTCCAGCTGCTCGGCGAGCACATCGAGGACGACGTCGAGAGCCGCCGCGGCCATGTGGACGGGCTCGGCGTCCTGCCGGTGCGGGTGCGGTTCGCCCGCGAGAAGACCCTCACCCGGCCGGTGGGCGAGGCCCTCGGCGAGCGGGTCGAGGGGTACGAGATCCACCACGGCGTCGCCGAGGTCACCGGCGGCGAGCCCTTCCTGGACGGCTGCCGGGTCGGCCAGACCTGGGGCACCCACTGGCACGGCTCGCTGGAGTCGGACGGTTTCCGGCGGGCGTTTTTGCGCGAGGTGGCCGCCGCCGCGGGCCGCCGCTTCGTGCCGGCCCCCGACACCTCGTTCGCCGCGCTGCGCGAGGAGCAGCTCGACCGGCTCGGCGACCTGATCGAACAGCACGCGGACACGGACGCGCTGTGGCGGCTCATCGAGTCCGGCGCGCCGCAAGGACTGCCCTTCATCCCCCCGGGAGCGCCCGCATGAGCACAGTGTTGTTGTTGTCGACCGCCGACACGGATCTGCTGGCGGCCCGGGCCTCCGGCGCCTCCTACCGGACCGGCAACCCGACCCGGGTCGACGTCCGGGAGGAGCTGCCCGCGCTGCTCGACGGCGCGGACATCGCCGTCGTACGGCTGCTGGGCGGCAAGCGCGCCTGGGAGGACGGGCTCGCCGCGCTGAAGGCGTCCGGCGTGCCGGCCGTGCTGCTGGGCGGGGAGGCCGTGCCGGACGCGGAGCTGATGGCCGAGTCCAGCGTGCCCGCCGGGGTCGTCGCCGAGGCGCTGAAGTACCTGGTGGAGGGCGGCCCGGCCAACCTGGCCGAGCTGGCCCGGTTCCTGTCCGACACCGTGCTGCTGACGGGCGAGGGGTTCGCCGCGCCCCAGCCGATGCCGGAGTACGGCGTGCACGGCGCGTACGAGCGGCGGGACGGCCGCCCGACGGTCGGCGTGCTCTTCTACCGCGCGCACGAACTGAGCGGCAACACCGCCTTCGTGGACACCCTGTGCGAGGCGATCGAGGCGCACGGCGCCAACGCCCTGCCGGTGTACTGCGGTTCGCTGCGCGGCGCGGACGCCGGGCTGTACGAGCTCCTCGGCCGGGCGGACGCGCTGGTCGCCACCGTCCTCGCCGCCGGCGGCACGCACGCCTCCCAGGCGTCGGCGGGCGGCGACGAGGAGGCGTGGGACATCGGCGCGCTGGCCGACCTGGACGTGCCCGTGCTGCAAGGGCTGTGCCTGACCTCCTCGCGGGCCGCGTGGGAGGAGTCGGACGCCGCCCTGTCCCCCATGGACGCGGCGATGCAGGTCGCCATCCCCGAGTTCGACGGCCGCCTGGTCACCGTGCCGTTCTCCTTCAAGGAGCAGGGCCCCGACGACGTGCCCGTGTACGTCGCCGACCCGGAGCGGGCCGCGCGGGTCGCCGGGATCGCCGTACGGCACGCCCGGCTGAGGCACAAGCCGAACGCCGAGAAGAGGATCGCGCTCGTCTTCACCGCGTACCCGACCAAGCACTCCCGGGTCGGCAACGCGGTCGGCCTGGACACGCCCGCCTCGGCGGTGCGGGTGCTGGACGCGCTGCGGGAGGCCGGGTACGCCGTCGACGGGTATCCGGACAACGGCGACGAGCTGATCCACCGGCTGATCGAGGCCGGCGGGCACGACGTGGAGTGGCTGACGGAGGAGCAGCTGGCCGCCGCGCCCGCGCGGGTGCCGCTGGCCGACTACCGGGCGTGGTTCGAGAAGCTCGACCCCGGGCTGCGGGAGGCCATGCGGGAGGCGTGGGGCGAGCCGCCGGGCTCGCTGTACGTGGACGGCGACGACATCGTGCTGGCGTCCCTGCGGTTCGGGAACGTCGTCGTCATGATCCAGCCGCCGCGCGGCTTCGGCGAGAACCCCATCGCGATCTACCACGACCCCGACATGCCGCCCTCTCACCACTACCTGGCGGCCTACCGGTGGCTGGAGAACAGCTTCGGCGCCGACGCCGTCGTGCACATGGGCAAGCACGGCACGATGGAGTGGCTGCCGGGCAAGGGGCTGGGGCTGAGCGCCGGGTGCGCGCCGGACGCCGTCCTCGGCGACCTGCCGCTGGTCTACCCGTTCATCGTCAACGACCCCGGCGAGGGCACCCAGGCCAAGCGGCGCGGGCACGCCACGGTCGTCGACCACCTCGTCCCGCCGATGGCCCGCGCCGACACCTACGGCGACCTGGCCAAGCTGGAGCAGCTGCTCGACGAGTACGCGCTGGTCAGCGACCTGGACCCGGCGAAGGCGCCGGCTGTGCGGGCGCAGATCTGGACGCTGGTCAAGGCCGCCGAGCTCCACCACGACCTGCACGTCGACGAGCAGCCGGACGACGACGAGTTCGACGAGTTCGTCATGCACATCGACGGCTACCTGTGCGAGATCAAGGACGTGCAGATCCGCGACGGCCTGCACATCCTGGGCGGCGGGCCGGTCGGCGAGCCGCGCGTGAACCTGGTCCTGGCCGTGCTGCGGGCGTCCCAGGTGTGGGGCGGGCAGGCCAACGCGCTGCCGGGCCTGCGGGCCGCGCTGGCCGGGCACTTCGGGCTGGTGGAGAAGGAGCTGCTGGCCGAGCCGGGCGCGCCGGTGAAGGTGCCGGTGGAGCTGACGGACCTGGTGGAGGGCCCGGCGCGGACCGCCGCCGACGCGATCGACCTGCTGGAGCAGCTGTGCCGGCGGGTCGCGGAGGGCATGGAGGAGCGGGACTGGGCGGTCGCGGCCGTACCGGCGCTGGTCCGTGACGTCCTGGGGACCGAACTGCCCGACGCCGTCGCCGTGCTGGAGTTCGCCTGCACCGAGGTCGTGCCGCGGCTCGCCCGCACGACGGACGAGATCGGGCACATCCTGCGCGCCCTGGACGGCGGTTACGTCCCCGCCGGACCGTCCGGCTCGCCGACCCGCGGTCTGGTCAACGTCCTGCCGACCGGCCGGAACTTCTACTCCGTCGACCCCAAGGCGATCCCGTCCCGGCTGAGCTGGGAGGTCGGGCAGTCGCTCGCGGACTCGCTGGTGCAGCGGTACCTGGCCGACACCGGCGCGTACCCGAAGTCCGTCGGCCTGACGGTCTGGGGCACGTCCGCGATGCGCACCCAGGGTGACGACATCGCCGAGATCCTCGCGCTGCTGGGGTGCCGTCCGGTGTGGGACGACGCCTCGCGCCGGGTGACCGGCTTCGAGGTGGTCCCGCTCGCGGAGCTGGGCCGGCCCCGCATCGACGTCACCGTCCGCATCTCCGGCTTCTTCCGGGACGCCTTCCCGCACGTGGTCGGGCTGATCGACGACGCGGTGCGGGCGGTGGCCGAGCTGGACGAGCCCGCCGAGTCCAACTACGTGCGGGCGCACGTGGAGCAGGACACCGCCGAGCACGGCGACCGCCGCCGGGCCACCGCCCGCATCTTCGGCTCCAAGCCGGGCGCGTACGGGGCGGGCCTGCTGCCGCTGATCGACGCCCGCAACTGGCGCTCCGACGCCGACCTCGCCGAGGTGTACGCGGTGTGGGGCGGCTACGCCTACGGGCGCGGGCTCGACGGGCGGGCGGCGCGCGGGGACATGGAGACGGCGTTCAAGCGGATCGCTGTCGCCGCGAAGAACGTGGACACGAGGGAGCACGATCTCGTGGACGCGGACGACTACTTCCAGTACCACGGCGGGATGGTCGCGATGGTGCGGCATCTGACGGGGGCCAGCCCTGAGGCATACGTGGGTGATTCGGCTACGCCGGACCAGGTGAAGACGCGGACGCTGGGTGAGGAGACCCACCGCGTCTTCCGCGCCCGGGTGGTCAACCCGCGCTGGATGAGCGCCATGAGAAGGCACGGCTACAAGGGCGCCTTCGAGATGGCGGCGACCGTGGACTACCTCTTCGGGTACGACGCGACCGCCGGGGTCGTGGACGACTGGATGTACGAGAAGTTGTCGGCCGAGTACGTGTTCTCGCCGGAGAACCGGGAGTTCATGAAGAAGTCCAACCCGTGGGCGCTGAGGGGCATCACCGAGCGCCTGCTGGAGGCGGCGGACCGCGGGCTGTGGGCGGAGCCGGACCAGGAGACCCTGGAGCGGCTCCGGGCGACCTACCTCGAGCTTGAGGGAGATCTGGAGGGGAACGAGTGATGTCCCTCCGAGCCCCTGCATCGGCGGGGAACACACCCTGCGCCAGATGGCAGCGACCTGCGCCGCCGGACCACCCCCGCATCGGCGGGGAGCACGTATCAACGATCGCAGCGCGGCGCGTGACGCTCGTACCTCCGCGCCTTGACTCACCCGAAGGAGTGATCACCGCGTGAGCACGCCCTACCCCTTCACCGCCGTCGTCGGACAAGACGACCTGCGGTTGGCTCTGCTGCTCAACGCGATCTCACCGCAGGTGGGTGGCGTTCTGGTGCGCGGGGAGAAAGGGACCGCGAAGTCCACGGCCGTCAGGGCTCTGGCCTCGCTCATGCCGGAGATCGAGGTCGTGCCCGGCTGCCGGTTCTCCTGCGCTCCAGCGGCTCCCGACCCCCTGTGCCCGGACGGCCCGCACGGGTCTGAGGCCTCGGAGTGGCGCCCCGCCCGTATGGTCGAGCTGCCCGTCGGTGCCTCCGAGGACCGGCTCGTCGGAGCGCTGGACATCGAGCGGGCGCTCGCCGAGGGTGTGAAGGCCTTCGAGCCGGGGCTCTTGGCGCAGGCCCACCGCGGGCTCCTGTACGTCGATGAGGTCAACTTGTTGCACGACCACCTCGTCGACCTCTTGTTGGACGCTGCTGCGATGGGTTCCTCGTACGTCGAACGCGAAGGCGTCTCCGTACGGCATGCCGCGCGTTTTCTGCTCGTCGGGACCATGAACCCCGAAGAAGGCGAACTGCGCCCTCAACTGTTGGACCGCTTCGGGCTGACCGTCGAGGTGGCCGCCTCGCGGGAGCCGGACCAGCGGGTGGAGGTGGTCAGGCGGCGACTGGCCTACGACGACGACCCTGCCGCCTTCGCCGCGCGCTGGGCCGACGAGGAGGCTGCCGTGCGGCAGCGCATCGCGGCGGCGCGGGAGTTGTTGCCGTCCGTGCGGCTGGGGGACGGTGCGCTGCGCCAGATCGCGGCGCTGTGCAGTGCCTTCGAGGTGGACGGCATGCGCGCCGACATCGTGATGGCGCGGACGGCGACGGCGCTGGCCGCGTGGGCGGGCCGGACGGATGTGCTCGCGGAGGACGTGCGGCAGGCGGCGCTGCTGGCGCTGCCGCACCGGCGGCGGCGGAACCCGTTCGACGCGCCGGGCCTGGACGAGGACAAGCTGGACGAGACACTGGAGCAGCACTCCGGGGACGACGGTGGCGACGACGAGCCCGACCCCGACGGTCCCGGTGGCGGTGGGCGGCCCGCCCCGGACAGCGGTCCGCAGGGTGACGGGGGCGACGCCGCGCGGCCGGAGGCCGGTGAGGGCGGTCAGCCGCAGGCGTCCGGCGCGGGCGAACAGTCGGCCGTACGGGCCGCCGAGCCGTTCCGCACCAAGGTGCTGAGCGTGCCCGGTGTCGGCGAGGGTGCCGCCGGGCGGCGTTCGCGGGCGCGGACCGAGCAGGGGCGGACGACCGGGGTCCGCCGGCCGCGCGGTGCCCTGACCAAGCTGCACCTGGCGGCGACCGTGCGGGCCGCCGCCCCGCACCAGCGGGCGCGGGGCCGGTCCGGGCCGGGGCTGGTGGTGCGCCGGGACGATCTGCGGCAGGCGGTGCGCGAGGGGCGCGAGGGCAATCTCGTCCTGTTCGTCGTGGACGCCTCCGGGTCGATGGCGGCGCGGCAGCGGATGAGTGCGGTGAAGGGTGCCGTGCTGTCCCTGCTGCTGGACGCCTATCAGCGGCGGGACAAGGTGGGGCTGGTGACTTTCCGGGGTTCCGGCGCCGAGGTCGCGCTGCCTCCCACCTCGTCCGTGGATGCCGCCGCGGCGCGGCTTCAGTCGCTGCCGACCGGCGGGCGGACGCCGCTCGCGGCCGGGCTGCTCAAGGCGCACGACGTGCTGCGGGTGGAGCGGCTGCGGGACGCGGCGCGCCGGCCGCTGGTGGTCGTGGTGACGGACGGGCGGGCGACCGGGGGTCCGGAGCCGCTGCTGCTCGCTTCGAGGGCGGCGGGGCTGTTCGCGGCCGAGGGTGTCGCCTCGGTGGTCGTGGACTGCGAGTCGGGGCCGGTGCGGCTGGGACTGGCCGGGAAGCTCGCCGGTGAGCTGGGCGGCACCGCCGTCACGCTGGACGAGCTGCGGGCGGACTCGATCGCCGGGCTGGTGAGGGACGTACAGGGGACCAGGAGGGCCGCGTAATGCCGCAGGGACAGCCGAGTGTGATTCCGGACGACGGTCTGACGACCCGGCAGCGGCGCAACCGTCCGCTGGTGGTCGTGCACACGGGCGTGGGCAAGGGCAAGTCGACCGCCGCCTTCGGGCTGGCGCTGCGCGCCTGGAACCAGGGATGGCCGATCGGGGTGTTCCAGTTCGTCAAGTCGGCGAAGTGGAAGGTCGGCGAGGAGCGGGCGCTGCGCGTGCTCGGCGACTCCGGCGAGGGCGGGACCGTCGCCTGGCACAAGATGGGCGAGGGCTGGTCCTGGGTCCAGCGCGACGCGCAGATGGACAACGAGGAGAAGGCCCGGGAGGGCTGGGAGCAGGTCAAGCGGGACCTGGCGAACGAGACGTACAAGCTGTACGTGCTCGACGAGTTCGCGTACCCCCTGCACTGGGGCTGGGTGGACACCGACGAGGTCGTGGACGTGCTGCGGAATCGCCCCGGCACCCAGCACGTCGTCGTCACCGGGCGGAACGCGCCGGAGAAGCTGGTGGACTTCGCCGATCTGGTGACCGACATGTCCAAGGTGAAGCACCCCATGGACGTCGGGCAGAAGGGGCAGAGGGGCATCGAGTGGTGAACCCCTCCTCGTCCGTCCCCCGGCTGGTGGTCGCTGCGCCCTCCTCCGGGAGCGGGAAGACCACCGTCGCCACGGGGCTGATGGCCGCGTTCGCCGCGCGGGGGCTCGCCGTGTCCCCGCACAAGGTCGGGCCGGACTACATCGACCCCGGGTACCACGCGCTCGCGACCGGGCGCGCGGGGCGCAACCTCGACGCGTACCTGTGCGGTCCGGAGCTGATCGCTCCGCTGTTCGCGCACGGCGCGCGCGGCTGTGACCTCGCGGTCGTCGAGGGCGTGATGGGCCTGTACGACGGGGCGGCCGGGGAGGGCGAACTGGCGTCCACCGCGCAGGTGGCGAAACTGCTGCGGGCGCCGGTGGTGCTGGTGGTGGACGCCTCGTCGCAGTCGCGGTCGGTGGCGGCGCTGGTGCACGGCTTCGCGTCCTGGGATCCCGGGGTGCGGATCGGGGGCGTGATCCTCAACAAGGTCGGCTCGGACCGGCACGAGGCGCTGCTGCGGGAGGCGCTGGACGCGTCCGGGGTGCCCGTGCTGGGCGTGCTGCGGCGGGCGCCGCAGGTGGAGACGCCGTCGCGGCATCTGGGGCTGGTGCCGGTCGCCGAGCGGCGTACGGCGGCGGTGGCGGCCGTGGCGGCGATGGCGGCGCAGGTCGAGGCCGGGTGCGATCTGGAGGCGCTGGCGGCGCTGGCGCGCGGCGCGGGCGCGTTGCCGTGCGCGGCGTGGGAGCCGCCGGTGGTCTCCGGCGGGACGCGTCCGGTGGTGGCCGTGGCCGGTGGCGCGGCGTTCACGTTCTCCTACGCCGAGCACGCCGAGCTGCTGACCGCCGCCGGTGCCGAGGTGGTGCCGTTCGACCCGCTGCGGGACGAGGCGCTGCCGGAGGGCACGGCGGGGCTGGTGATCGGGGGCGGGTTCCCCGAGGTGTACGCCGGTGAGCTGGCCGCCAACGAGCCGCTGCGCGAGGCGGTCGGCGAGCTGGCGCGCTCCGGCGCCCCGGTCGCCGCCGAGTGCGCGGGGCTGCTGTATCTGTGCCGGGAGCTGGACGGGCGGCCGATGTGCGGGGTGCTGGACGCCACCGCCCGGATGTCCGAGCGGCTCACCCTCGGCTACCGGGACGCGGTCGCGGTGTCCGGCAGCGTGCTCGCGGCGGCGGGGACGCGGATGCGGGGGCACGAGTTCCACCGGACGGTGGTGGAGCCGGGGGCCGGGTCCGCTCCCGCCTGGGGGGTGCGCGCCCCGCGCCGGCGCGTCGAAGGTTTCGTACAGCGCGGTGTGCACGCGAGTTATCTGCACACGCACTGGGCGTCCGAGCCCGGTGTCGCCCGTCGGTTCGTGGAGAGGTGCCGGACGTCATGAGCGGCGTGAACAGCAGGCTGGTCGGGGTCGGGGTGGGGCCCGGGGACCCGGAGCTGGTGACGGTCAAGGGGGTCAACGCGCTGCGCGCGGCCGAGGTCGTCGTCGTGCCCGTGATGGACACGGGCGAGCGGGGGCGGGCCGAGGCGACGGTGCTGCACTACGTGCCCGAGGAGAAGGTCGTCCGGGTGGTGTTCGCGCTGAACGAGCGCACCGACCGGGCGCGGCGCGAGGCCGCCTGGGACGCGGCGGGCGAGCGGGTGGCCGGGCTGCTGCGGCGGCACGGCAGCGTGGCGTTCGCGACGATCGGCGACCCCAACGTGTACTCGACGTTCACCTATCTGGCGCAGACGATCGCCGGCCTGGTGCCCGGCACGGTGGTGGAGACGGTGCCCGGCATCACCGCCATGCAGGACCTGGCGGCGCGGTCGGGCGCGGTGCTGACGGAGGGGACGGAGCCGCTGACGCTGGTGCCGGTCACCGCCGGGGCGGCCGTGCTGAAGGAGGCGCTGAACGGGCCGGGGACGGTCGTGGCCTACAAGTTCGGCCGGCAGGCGGGCGAGGTCGCCGCGGCGCTGCGGGAGACCGGGCGGCTCGGCGACGCGGTGTGGGGGTCGGCGCTCGGGCTGGAGGAGGAGTCGATCCGTCCGGCCGCCGAGCTCGACGGTGCTCCGCTGCCGTACCTGTCGACGCTGATCGCGCCCGCCCGGCGCGACGGCGGGCGCGGCGGCAAGCTGTGAACCGGCCGGCCCGGGGTCCGGGCTCACTCGGCGACGCCCACCACCAGCCAGATGAACGCCGCTCCGGCGACCGTGCACAGCAGGGTCGAGCGGGCGGGGTGCGCGTGGTGGGCCTCGGGGAGGATCTCGGCCGCGGCGAGGTAGAGCAGCACGCCGCCGAAGAGGCCGAGGTAGGCGCCGAGGGCTCCTTCCGGGATGGTGAACAGCAGCGTGGAGGCCGCGCCGGCCACCGGCGCCACGGCGTCCGCGGCCAGCATCGCGATCGCCTTGCGCCGCGCGTTGCCGTACAGGCGGGTGAGTGTGTACGTGTTGAAGCCGTCGGCGAAGTCGTGCGCGACGACCGCCAGGGCGACCGCGACGCCCATGCCGCCGCCGACCTGGAAGGCCGCCCCGATCGCCACGCCGTCCATCGCGCTGTGGCCGACCATCGCGGCGGCGGCCGTCAGGCCCACCTCGGGCGCGCGGTGGCCGTGCTCCCCGGCGCCGTGCGCGGCGCGGCGGGCGGCGAGCAGCCGTTCCACCAGGTGGGCGAGGAGGAAGCCGGCGACGAACAGCAGCAGCGCCTCCGGCACGCCGAACACCTCGCCGCCGGCCGCCTCCAGGGCCTCCGGCAGCAGGTCCAGGCCGACCACGCCGAGCATCAGCCCGCCGGCCAGGCCCAGCACCAGGTGGCGGCGGTCGGTCACGCGCTGTGCCGTCCAGCCGCCGGCCAGCGTCATCAGGAACGCGCCGAGCGCGACGAGGACCGCCATGGGCCCTTGCTATCCGATCACCGCGTGGTCGCGCACGTCCGCCACCGGCAACCGCAGTACTCGTAGGACTTCGCCGCACCCGGCCGCACGCGCGGCGCTTCCGGGAACCCGCCGCATTTTCGAGAACCCGCCGCGCTTTCGGGAACGCGCGGCGCTTTCGGGAACGCGCGGCGCTTTCAGGAGCTCGCAGCTCTTTCAGGATCTCGCAGGACTTTCAGGAGAGGACCGATTCCCCATGGCCGATGCCCCCGCCGGCAAGGTGACCTTCGTCGGTGCCGGCCCCGGCGCCGCCGATCTGCTGACGTTCCGGGCCGCGCGCGCCATCGCCGAGGCCGACGTGGTGATCTGGGCGGCGAGCCTGGTGCAGGCGGAGGTCCTCGGGCACGCGCGCGAGGACGCGGAGATCCTCGACTCGGCGACGATGTCGCTGGAGGACGTCGTCGCCGTCTACCGCCGCGCCCACGCACAGGGCCTGAGGGTGGCCCGCATCCACTCCGGCGACCCGGCGCTGTGGGGCGGTACGCAGGAGCAGCTGGACCGGTGCCACGAGATCGGC
This sequence comes from Streptomyces sp. NPDC006134, assembly GCF_040628835.1. Classification (NCBI taxonomy): domain Bacteria; kingdom Bacillati; phylum Actinomycetota; class Actinomycetes; order Kitasatosporales; family Streptomycetaceae; genus Streptomyces; species Streptomyces sp. NPDC006134. The sequence continues at coordinate 44,950 of NZ_JBEXTV010000052.1, forward strand.
ATCGCCACGGAGGTCGTGCCGGGCGTGTCGTCGTTCTCGGCGGTGGCCGCGCTCGCGCAGCGGGAGCTGACCATCCCGGAGGTCGCGCAGTCGGTGGTGCTGACCCGGCTGGGCGGCGGCAAGACGCCGATGCCGCCCGGCGAGGAGGTCCGGGAGTTCGCCCGGCACGGCACCACCATGGCGGTCTTCCTGTCGGCCGCCCGCAGCGGGCAGCTGGTGCGGGAGCTGCTGGAGGGCGGCTACCCGACGACCACCCCGGTCGTCGTCGCCTACCAGGCGACCTGGCCGGAGGAACTGGTCGTGAAGTGCACGATCGGCACGCTGGAGGAGACCGTCAAGGAGCACAAGCTGTGGAAGCACACGCTGTTCCTGGTCGGCCCGGCGCTCGACGCGCACGGCACCCGCTCGCACCTGTACCACCCCGGTCACTTCCACGGCTACCGCAAGGCCGACCCCCAGGCCCGCCGGGCCCTGCGCGAGCGGGGTGCGAGCACGTGAGCGCGGTGATCACCGTCGTCGGTACGGGGACGGGGGCGGCGCGCGCCGAGGACGTCGCCGGGGCGGACCTCGTCGTCGGCGGGCGGCGGCACCTGGACGCCGTACGGCTGCCCGAGGCGGCCGAGCGGGTGGTGCTCGGGCCGCTGGCGCCCGCGCTGGACACCGTCGCGCGGTACGTGGAGGAGGACCGGCGGGTGGTGGTGCTGGCCTCCGGTGATCCGGGGTTCTTCGGGATCGTGCGGGCGCTGGCCGAGCGGTTCGGCGCCGAGCGGCTTCAGGTGCGGCCCGGGGTGTCGTCCGTGGCCGCCGCGTTCGCGCGCATCGGGCTGCCGTGGGAGGACGCCGTGGTGGTCAGCGCGCACGGGCGCGACCTGCGGACGGCGGTCGCCGTGTGCCGGGCCCGGCCCAAGACGGCCGTGCTGACCGGGCCGGGCGCCGGTCCGGCGGAGCTCGGGGCGGCGCTGGAGGGCACCGGGCGCGTCCTGGTGGTCGCCTCCGCGCTGGGCGACCCGGAGCGGGAGCGGGTGGAGCGGGTGACGCCCGCCGAGGCCGCCGCCCGCGACTGGGGCGGCGCGGTCAGTGTCGTGCTGTGCCTGGACGAGGCGCGGGCGCTGGGCCCGGTGCGGACGGTGGCGGGGCCGGGGGCCGGGCCCGCCGGGTGGGCGCTCCCGGAGTCCGCGTTCGCCCACCGCGACTCGATGATCACCAAGTTCGAGGTGCGGGCGCTGGCCCTGGCCCGGCTCGGGCCCCGCCTCGGCGACCTGGTCTGGGACGTCGGCGCGGGCTCCGGCTCGGTGGCCGTGGAGTGCGCGCGGCTCGGTGCCGCCGTCGTCGCCGTGGAGAAGACCGCCGACGGCGTGGAGCGGATCCGCGCCAACGCCGCCGCGCACGGCGTGGACGTGCGCGTGGTGCACGGGCGGGCGCCGGACGCCCTGTCCGGCCTGTCCCCCCTCGACGACCCGGACGCCGTGTTCGTCGGGGGCGGCGGGAGCGAGCTGCCCGCCGTCGTCGCGGCGTGCGCGCGGCGGGCCCGGCGCACGGTGGTCGTGGCGATGGCCGCGCTCGACCGGGTGCCGGCCGCGCGCGCCGCGCTCACCGCCGCCGGGTTCGACTGCGACGGCGTGCTGCTGCAGTCGTCGCGGCTCGCGCCGCTGCCGGGGGACGTGACCCGGCTCGCGGCGGCCAACCCCGTCTTCCTGCTGTGGGGCACGCGGCCCCACGCCCATACCGAAGGAGTTCCCCAGTGATCGGCCTCATCTCCGCCACCGCGGCGGGAGCGGCGGCCCGGGACCGGCTGGCCGCGGCCTGGCCGGACCGCACGCGCGTGTACGACGGTCCCGTCGCGGATGCCGTACGGGCCGCGTTCGCGCAGTGCGAGCAGCTCGTGTGCTTCCTGGCCACGGGTGCCGTGGTCCGGCTGGTGGCGCCGCTGCTCGGGGACAAGCGGACCGACCCCGGTGTGGTGTGCGTCGACGAGGGCGGGCGGTTCGCCGTGCCGCTGGTCGGCGGGCACGGCGGCGGCGCCAACGACCTCGCGCGCGCGGTGGGCGAGGTGCTGGGCGCGCAGCCGGTGGTGACGACGGCGACGGACGCGGCCGGCCTGCCCGGCCTGGACACCCTCGGCCTGCCGGTGGAGGGCGACGTCGCCGCCGTGTCGCGGGCGCTGCTCGACGGCGAGGCGGTCGCGCTGCGGGCCGAGGTGCCCTGGCCGCTGCCGCCGCTGCCGGTCGCGGACGACGGCCCGTACACCGTCCGGGTGACGGACCGTCTGGCCGGGCCCGCCGAGCGGGAGGTGGTGCTGCGCCCGCCGACCCTGGTCGTGGGCGTCGGCGCCTCCCGGGGCGCGCCCGTCGAGGAGGTGCTCGCTCTGGTCGAGGACGCCCTGCGGGACGCCGGCCTGTCCGCGGCGTCGGTCGCCGAGCTCGCCACCGTGGACGCCAAGGCCGAGGAGCCGGGCATCGTCCAGGCGGCCGAACGGCTCGGGGTGCCGCTGGTGACGTACTCGGCGGAGGAACTGGCGGGCGTGGCGGTGCCCAACCCGTCCGGCGCACCGCTCGCCGCCGTCGGCACCCCCTCGGTCGCGGAGGCGGCGGCCCTGCTGCGCGGGGGCGAACTCCTCGTCCCCAAGCGGAAGTCGTCCGCCTCTCCCGCGATGGCGACCTGTGCCGTCGTACGGCGGCCGGGGCGCGGGCGGCTCGCGGTGGTCGGGCTCGGGCCGGGCGCCCGCGACCTGCTCACGCCGCGCGCGAAGGCGGAGCTGCGGCGCGCGTCGGTGCTGGTCGGGCTGGACCAGTACGTCGACCAGATCCGCGACCTGCTGCGGCCCGGCACCCGCGTCCTGGAGTCCGGGCTCGGCGCCGAGGAGGAGCGGGCCCGCACGGCCGTGGCCGAGGCGCGGCGCGGGCACGCCGTGGCGCTGATCGGCAGCGGGGACGCGGGCGTGTACGCCATGGCCTCGCCCGCGCTGGCCGAGGCGTCCGACGACATCGACGTGGTCGGGGTGCCGGGCGTGACGGCGGCGCTCGCGGCCGGGGCGATCCTGGGGGCGCCGCTGGGCCACGACCACGTGTCGATCAGCCTGTCCGACCTGCACACGCCGTGGGAGGTCATCGAGCGGCGGGTGCGGGCGGCGGCCGAGGCCGACCTCGTCGTGACGTTCTACAACCCGCGCAGCCGGGGCCGCGACTGGCAGCTGCCCAAGGCGCTCGCGATCCTCGCCGGGCACCGGGAGCCGGCGACGCCGGTCGGGGTCGTCCGCAACGCCTCGCGGCCCGACGAGTCCAGCCGGGTCACCACGCTCGCCGCGCTGGACCCGGCGACGGTCGACATGATGACGGTCGTGACGGTGGGCAACACCGCGACCCGCGAGATCGCGGGCCGCATGGTGACGCCGCGCGGCTACCGCTGGCAGGAAGGACCCACCCGGTGAACCGTGTCGTGCACCCCATCGAGCAGGAGTCCTTCCGGCGGCTGCGCGCCCGCCTGGACACCTCGCACTTCCCGCCGCTGACCCGGGCGGTGGTGGAGCGGGTCATCCACTCCGCGGCCGACCTGGAGTACGCGGACGACCTCGTGATGGCCGAGGACGACCTGGTGGCGGCGCACGCGGCGCTGCACGCCGGGGCGCCCGTCGTCGTGGACGTGGAGATGGTCGCGGCCGGGATCACGCGCCGTGAGACCGTGTGCCGGCTGAAGGACGCGGTCGCGGGTCCCGGGCTGACCCGCTCCGCGCACGCGATGCGGCTGGCGTACGAGCAGGTCGGCCCCGGCGCGCTGTGGGTGATCGGCTGCGCGCCGACCGCCCTGGAGGAGCTGCTGACCCTGGACGTCTCCCCCGCGCTCGTCATCGGGCTGCCCGTCGGGTTCGTCGGCGCCGCCGAGTCCAAGGCGGCGCTGCGCGAGAGCGGGCTGCCCGCCGTGAGCAACGTGTCCGAGAAGGGCGGCTCGGCGGTCGCCGCCGCCGCGCTCAACGCCCTGCTGTACCACCCCGTTTCCCCCGCGAAGCCGGAAGAACCGGAAGAACCGGAAGAACCCGAGGAGAACCTGTGACCACCCCGCCCGCCCTGCTCATCGCCGGCCACGGCACCCGGGACGACGCCGGAGCCGAGGCGTTCCGCGACTTCGTGCGGGAACTGGGCCGCCGCCACCCCGAACTGCCCGTCGCGGGCGGCTTCATCGAGCTGTCCCCGCCGCCGCTGGGCGAGGCCGTCGCCGAACTGGTCGAGCGGGGGGTGCGCCGGTTCGCCGCCGTCCCGCTGATGCTGGTGGCCGCCGGGCACGCCAAGGGCGACATCCCGGCGGCGCTGGCCCGCGAGAAGGAACGCCACCCCGGCATCTCGTACACCTACGGGCGCCCGCTGGGCCCGCACCCGGCGCTGCTGAGCGTGCTTCAGCGGCGGCTGGAGGAGGCGGTCGACCCGTCCTGGGACCGGTCCGAGGTGACGGTGCTGCTGGTGGGGCGCGGGTCGACGGACCCGGACGCCAACGCGGAGGTGTTCAAGGCGGCGCGGCTGCTGTGGGAGGGCCGCGGGTACGCGGGCGTGGAGACGGCGTTCGTGTCGCTGGCGGCGCCGGACGTGCCGAGCGGCCTGGACCGGTGCGCGAAGCTGGGCGCCGGGCGGATCGTGGTCCTGCCGTACTTCCTGTTCACCGGCATCCTGCCGGACCGGGTGCGCAAGCAGACCGAGGAGTGGGCCGCCGCGCACCCGCAGGCCGAGGTGCGGTCGGCGGACGTCATCGGGCCCGAGCCGGAGCTGCTGGACCTGGTGTGGGAGCGGTACGAGGAGGCCGTCGAGGGCGATCTGCGGATGAACTGCGACTCCTGCGTGTACCGGATCGCGCTGCCCGGTTTCGAGGACAAGGTGGGGATGCCGCAGCAGCCACACTTCCACCCCGACGACGACGGCCACCATCACCACGGGTCCCACGGGCATCATGGATCCCACGGGCACCACCACGGCCCTGGGCACACGCACTCCCATGCGCACTGACGGGGACGGCGGCGGGACCGGTCTGCGGCACCACGGGGACGCCGACGGGACCGGTCTGCGGCACCACGGGGACAACGACGGACCCGACCTGCGGCACCACGGGGACAACGACGGACCCGACCTGCGGCACCACGGGGACGCCGAGGTCCGTGACGGCGGCTCCGCGCTGGTGGACCTCGCGGTCAACGTGCGCGCGGACACGCCGCCACCGTGGCTGCGCGCGCTCCTCGCCGACTCGCTCGGCTCCCTCGCGGCCTACCCGGACGGGCGGGCCGCGCGGGCGGCGGTGGCGGCGCGGCACGGGCTGCCGGTGGAGCGGGTGCTGCTGACGGCCGGGGCGGCGGAGGCGTTCGTGCTGCTGGCGCGGGCGCTGAAGGTGTCCCGGCCGGTCGTGGTGCACCCGCAGTTCACGGAGCCGGAGGCGGCGCTGCGGGACGCGGGGCACACGGTCGGCCGGGTGGTGCTGCGGGAGGCGGACGGCTTCCGGCTGGATCCGGCGGCCGTGCCCGAGGACGCCGATCTGGTGGTCGTCGGCAACCCGACCAACCCGACGTCCGTACTGCATCCCGCCGAGGCGATCACCGCGCTCGCCCGTCCCGGGCGGACGCTGGTGGTGGACGAGGCGTTCATGGACGCGGTGCCGGGCGAGCGGGAGGCCCTCGCCGGGCGCACGGACGTGCCGGGGCTGGTGGTGCTGCGCAGTCTGACCAAGACGTGGGGGCTGGCCGGGCTGCGGATCGGGTACGTGCTGGCGGCACCGGAGACGGTCGCGGATCTGGAACGGGCCCAGCCGCTGTGGCCGGTGTCCACGCCCGCGCTCGCGGCGGCCGAGGCGTGTGTGGGGCCGCGGGCGCTGGCGGAGGCCGCCCACGCGGCCCACCGCATCGCCGCCGACCGGGCCCACCTCGTCGCCGGGCTCGGGGAACTGGCCCCCGCGGGGCTGCGGGTGGTCGAGCCCGCCGAGGGCCCCTTCGTCCTCGTCCGGCTGCCGGGAGCCGCCGCCGTACGGCACCGGCTGCGCGACCTCGGGTACGCAGTCCGGCGCGGGGACACCTTCCCGGGGCTCGGCGCGGAGTGGCTGCGGCTGGCGGTCCGGGAGCGGGCGACGACGGACGGCTTCCTGGCGGCGCTGCGGCGGGCGATGGGCTGAGCTCCCGGCGGGCGGTTGGCCCCGCGCACTGCGGCGGCCCGGCGGGGGCCCGGCACTGCGGCGGCCCGGCGGGGGCCTGGCACTGCGGCGGCCCGCCGGTGGCCTGGCACTGCGGCGGCCCGCCGGTGGCCTGGCACTGCGGCGGCCCGCCGGTGGCCTGGCACTGCGGCGGCCCGGCGGTGGCCGGTGAGTGGCGGGCCCGCCGGGTGGACCGTGAGCGGCGGCGACTCGCGGACTGAGCCAGCGAGCGGCGAACCCACCGGACGAGCCGGCGAACGGCAGGACCCGCCGGGCGAACCGGCGAACGGCAGGGCCCGCCGGGCGGGCCGGTGCACCACGGGGCCCGCGAGGCAGGCCGGTGAGTGGCGAGGCCGTCAGCCGCGCCTGCGTCGCCGGGCGAGGGTGACGGCTCCGCCGCCCGCCACGAGCAGCGCGAGGGCGCCGCCCGCGACGTACGGCGTCGCCGAGCCGCCGCCGGTCTCGGCGAGCCCGGCCTCGGCGGGGGCGCCCTGCGGCCTGAGGCCGGAGGCGGGTTCCGTGGCCGGCGCGGACGGCTGCCCGGCCGGAGCCTCGGAGGCCGCCGGAGGTTCCGCGGGCCCGGCCGGGGCCTCGGAGGCGGCCGGCGGTTCCGCGGGCGCGGACGGCGTCTCGCAGGCGGCCGTCGCCAGGGTGACCGTGCCCTCGACCTCGGCCACGTTCAGCTTCAGCGGATCGACGGACACGGTGAGTTCGAGGGCGGTCGCGGCGGCCGTACGGGAGGTCGTCTTCCGCTCGGCCAGGTCGAGCCGGACCTCGCCGACGCCGGGGACCCGTACGCGCGTCGTCCCGCCGGTGGTCAGGGTGACCTTCTTGCCGAGGACGGTCACCGCGCCCGGCAGGTGCGCGTCGGCGACCGGCGGCTTCCCGGCCTCGCAGGTCGCCCGGGACGTGACCTTCTCGGCCTCGACGAGGGACAGCAGCGGCAGGCCGGGCAGGTGGACCCTGGCGTGGGCGAGCTCGGTGCGGCCCTCGGCCTTCTCCGCGGTGACCGTCGCCGTCGCGTCCGCCACCTCGGCCCGCAGGACGCTGAAGGGTTTCCCGCCGTCGACGCCGTCCAGGCGCGCCGTGAGCGCGGTCTTCCGGGCGCTGTGCGGGGCCCGGACCTCGTTGAGGGAGACCGTGAGCGGGACCTGCACGGTCTTGTGGAGCAGGGACACGTCCAGCGCGGTGCGCAGGACGGCGGCGCTCGCCCGACCCTCGTCGCCGGTCGCGTGGGCGGGGCCCGCGCCGGCCAGGACCGCGGGACCGGCGGCCAGGGCCGTGGCCGCCGTGAGGGTGACGAGGCGGCGTGCGGGCGTGCGGAAGGTGTTGCCGTTCAAGGTGGTGGGACCCCCGGAGAAGAGGAAGAGGACAGACGTACGGACGTACGGGCGTGCGGATGCACGGACGTACGGGAGACACGCGTGGGACACGTGCTCGGGACCCGGCAAGAATGTCTCCGCCCGCGGCCAACCGTCAGCGTTCCGGGGGCACTTCACTCCATCGTGGCGTTTTGGCGAGCGTGTTCGAGTGACGCGGCACGGGTGTTCCCCGGCGTCACCCGCGTCGGCTATCCGACGACCCGCCCGTTCAGCACCACCCGGCGCGGAGCGGCGAGCACGCGCACGTCCGCGCGCGGGTCCTCGTCGTACACCACCAGGTCCGCCGGGGCGCCCTCCTCCAGGCCGGGGCGGCCCAGCCACTGCCGGGCGGCCCAGGTCGTCGCCGACAGCGCCACCAGCGGGGGGATGCCGGCGGTGACGAGTTCGGCGACCTCGGCCGCCGCCAGGCCGTGCGGGAGGGAGCCGCCCGCGTCGGTGCCGACGAAGACGGGGACACCGGCGTCGTAGGCGTTGCGCACGGTGTCGTAGCGGCGCTCGTGGAGCCGGCGCATGTGGGCCGCCCAGCGGGGGAACTTGGCCTCGCCGCCGTCGGCGAGCCGCGGGAAGGTGGCGATGTTGACGAGGGTGGGGACGATGGCGACGCCCCGCTCGGCGAACAGGGGGATCGTGTCGTCCGTCAGGCCGGTGGCGTGTTCGACGCAGTCGATGCCGGCCTCGACCAGGTCGCGCAGGGAGTCCTCGGCGAAGCAGTGGGCGGTGACGCGGGCGCCCAGGCGGTGGGCCTCGGCGATGGCCGCCTCGACGGCACCGCGCGGCCAGCAGGCCGACAGGTCGCCGAGGTCGCGGTCGATCCAGTCGCCGACCAGCTTCACCCAGCCGTCGCCGCGCCGGGCCTCCCGGGCGACGTACGCGACGAGGTCCTCGGGCTCGATCTCCCAGGCGTAGTTGCGGATGTAGCGGCGGGTGCGGGCGATGTGCCGCCCGGCCCGGATGATCTTCGGGAGGTCCTCGCGGGCGTCGGTCCAGCGGGTGTCGGAGGGCGAGCCCGCGTCGCGGATCAGGAGGGTGCCCGCGTCGCGGTCGGTCAGCGCCTGCTTCTCGGCGACGTCCCGCTCGACCGCGCCGTGCTGGTCGAGGCCGACGTGGCAGTGCGCGTCGACCAGGCCGGGCAGCGCCCAGCCCTCGACGGTGCGGACGTCGCCGGCCGTGGCGGGACGGTCGTACGAGATCCGGCCGTCGACCACCCACAGCTCGTCGCGGACGTCCTCCGGCCCGACGAGCACCCGCCCCTTCACGTGCAGCACCGCGCGATCGCTCATGTCCCGCACCTTAGACGGTGGGTGGGAGGGCGCCGGAAGGGCCGGCCCCCGGACGTCCGGCCGCAAGGGCACCACGGCGGACGGAACTCCGGCCGCGGGGGTGGAGCGGGCTGCGGCTAGTCTCGACTCCGTCCGTTTCCGTACCACCTGCCGTGAGCGAAGAGAGCACCGCCGTGACCCACCCCTTCCTGGACCTCGCCCCCCTGAGCGCCGACCGCTTCGCCTCGATCGAGGACCGGGTGGCGCGGCTGCTCGGCACCGATCAGGACGTCGTGATCATGCAGGGTGAGGCGCTGCTGCCGCTGGAGGGCGCGATCCGCGGGACGGCCGGCCCCGGCACCACCGCGCTGAACGTGATCACCGGGCCGTACGGCCAGACCTTCGGCGACTGGCTGCGGGACTGCGGGGCCACGGTGTACGACCTCGCCGTCCCGTTCCACACGGCGGTCACCGCCGACCAGGTCCGCCAGGCCCTCGCCGAGCACCCGGAGACCGACTTCGTCTCCCTGGTGCACGCGGAGGCGGCGACCGGCAACACCAACCCGGTCGCGGAGATCGGCGAGGTGGTGCGGGAGCACGGCGCGCTGTTCTACCTGGACGCGGTCGCCTCCGTCGGGGCCGAGCCGGTGCTGCCGGACGCGTGGGGCGTGGACCTGTGCGTCATCGGGGCGCAGAAGGCGATGGGCGGCCCGGCGGGTGTGTCGGCGGTGTCGGTGAGCGAGCGGGCGTGGGCCCGGATGGCGGCCAACCCGCGGGCGCCGCGCCGGTCCTACCTCTCGCTGCTGGACTGGAAGGAGCGCTGGATCGACGGCGGGCGCAAGGCGCTGCTGCACGCGCCGGCGCAGCTGGAGATGCTGGCGCTGGAGGCGTGCGTCGAGCGGATCGAGGCCGAGGGGCTGGAGTCGGTGATGGCGCGGCACGCGTCGGCCGCGGCGGCCACCCGGGCGGGGGCGCTCGCGCTGGGCGGCGGCCTGGAGCCGTACGTGTACGACGCCCGGGACGCGGCGCCGGTCGCCACCACGCTGCGGGCGCCGTCGGGCGTGGTCGCCTCGGAGCTGGTGGCGCGGGCCCTGCGGTCCGACCCCACGCTGCCGCTGGCGGCGGGCGGGGGTGCGCTGGCCAAGGAGATGATCCGCGTGAACCACTACGGGCCGGACGCCACGCCCGGGGCCGTGCAGGGCAGTCTGGCGGCGCTGGGCTCGGCGCTGGCCGAGCAGGGGCTGGACGTGGACCTGGAATCCGCCCGGCGGGCCGTGGAGGGCGCCTGGAAGTAGGCCCGGCCACACCGAATTCACGGCATTTTCGGAATTCATCCGGAGCACAATTCCACAATTCTTTTCGGAGTAGCTTCCCGTCTTCTTCTGCCCGCTTTCCCCGAGGCTAAACACGTGGATTCGGTGAACGCCGATCGACGCGGTTCGGGCAGATCTCGTGAAGGTGACACGGGTGTGACGCGTTACACATCACGCCCGTTTCGCCCCCTATTTTCCGGACAGAACGCCACATATCTCCGGTCTGTCACGCAGACACCCGCGCCCGCGCGATAACACGGAACGCGCCTGCGCGTAACCCCGCCCGGCGATGCAATTTCGAATTCCGCTGGGTAAATTCATTTCGCATGACTGCCGCACAAGCAGACCTACAAGCAGACCTGCAGATCGACTCTCCGACGGTGGCGGACGGTGCCGCGCTGTGGCGTATGGCCAGGGATTCGAAGGTCCTCGACCTGAACTCGTCGTACAGCTATCTGCTGTGGTGCCGGGACTTCGCCGCCACGTCGGCCGTCGCCCGCGACGAGCGCGGGGAGGCGGTCGGCTTCGTCACCGGCTACGTGCGGCCGGACCGCCCGGACACGCTGCTCGTGTGGCAGGTGGCGGTGGACGAGGCCCGTCGCGGACGCGGGATCGCCGCCGCGCTGCTCGACGGGCTGGCCGCGCGGGTCGTGGCGCAGCGCGGGCTGTCCGCCGTGGAGACCACCATCACGCCGGGCAACACCGCCTCCGAGCGGCTGTTCACCTCGTTCGCCGAGCGTCACGGCGCCCGGCTGGAGCGCGAGGAGCTGTTCGGCACGGCCCTGTTCCCCGACGGCCCGCACGAGCCCGAGGTCCTGTACCGCATCGGCCCCCTGTCCGCCTCCTCCTTCTGACCCGCCGCACCCGGCCCCCGCCTTCCCCTCCCCCTCTCCTTCTCCCTCCCCGGCACCACACCGGTCCCTGTCGTCCGTGCCGGACTCCCCCACCGACCCTCACCCGACGAGGAGCGATCCGACGTGACCATCACCCAGCCCGACCTGAGCGTCTTCGAGACCGTGGAGTCCGAGGTGCGCAGCTACTGCCGCGGCTGGCCCACCGTCTTCGACCGTGCGCAGGGCAGCCGCATGTACGACGAGGACGGCCACGCGTACCTGGACTTCTTCGCCGGCGCCGGCTCACTCAACTACGGCCACAACAACCCCGTCCTGAAACGGGCGTTGATCGACTACCTGGAGCGGGACGGCGTCACGCACGGCCTCGACATGTCGACCACCGCCAAACGCGCCTTCCTGGAGTCCTTCCAGAACTTCGTCCTGCGCCCCCGCGACCTGCCGTACAAGGTCATGTTCCCGGGGCCGACCGGCACCAACGCCGTGGAGGCCGCGCTGAAGCTGGCGCGGAAGGTGAAGGGGCGCGAGTCGATCGTGTCGTTCACCAACGCCTTCCACGGGATGTCGCTGGGCTCGCTCGCCGTGACCGGCAACGCCTTCAAGCGGGCCGGCGCCGGCATCCCGCTGGTGCACGGCACGCCGATGCCGTTCGACCACTACCTCGACGGCAAGGTGCCGGACTTCCTGTGGTTCGAACGGCTCCTGGAGGACCAGGGCTCGGGCCTCAACCACCCGGCCGCCGTGATCGTCGAGACCGTGCAGGGCGAGGGCGGCATCAACGTCGCCCGTGCCGAGTGGCTGCGCGGCCTCGCCGAGCTGTGCGAGCGGCGGGACATGCTGCTGATCGTCGACGACATCCAGATGGGGTGCGGCCGTACCGGCGCGTTCTTCTCCTTCGAGGAGGCCGGGATCACACCGGACATCGTCACCGTCTCCAAGTCGATCAGCGGCTACGGACTGCCCATGTCGCTGTGTCTGTTCAAGCCCGAGCTGGACGTGTGGGAGCCGGGCGAGCACAACGGCACCTTCCGCGGCAACAACCCCGCGTTCGTCACCGCCACCGCCGCGCTCGGCGCCTACTGGGCCGACGGCGCGGCGATGGAGAAGCAGACCCGCACGCGCGGCGAGCAGGTCGAGCAGGGCCTGATCGCCATCACCGAGGAGAACCTCGCCGACGTCAAGGAGTACCGGGGCCGCGGGCTGGTGTGGGGCCTGGAGTTCCACGACAAGGAGCGGGCGGGCCGCGTCGCCCGGCGCGCCTTCGAACTCGGTCTGCTGGTCGAGACGTCCGGCCCCGAGAGCGAGGTCGTCAAGCTGCTCCCGGCCCTCACCATCACGCCCGAGGAGCTGGACGAGGGGCTGGAAACCCTCGCCCGCGCGGTCCGCGAGACCGTCTGACCCCCGGTCCCCATCCCCCGTATCCCCCACCTAGGAGGCATCGCAGCACCGTGATCGTCCGTTCGTTCAAGGAGATCGAAGGCACCGACCGGCACGTGAAGGCCGCGTCCGGTACCTGGGAGAGCAAGCGCATCGTCCTGGCCAAGGAGAAGGTCGGCTTCTCCCTGCACGAGACGATCCTGTACGCGGGCACGGAGACGTCGATGTGGTACGCGAACCACATCGAGGCCGTCGTCTGCGTGGAGGGCGAGGCCGAACTGACCGACCAGGAGACCGGTCGGACGTACACCATCACGCCCGGGACCATGTACCTCCTGGACGGGCACGAGAGGCACACGCTGCGGGTCAAGGAGGACTTCCGCTGCATCTGCGTCTTCAACCCGCCCGTGACCGGACGGGAGGACCACGACGAGAACGGCGTCTACCCGCTGCTCACCGAGGAGGTGTGAGTCACCGTGACCACGACCGCGACCACGACCACGGCCACGACCGTCACCGATCTCTACCCCAGCCGCGGCACCACGGAGGTGTCCGTCCCCCGGCAGGACCCGGTGGTCTGGGGCGCCCCGGACGCGCCCGGCCCGATCGCACCGGCCGACCTGCTGTCCTATGAGCGCGACGGCTTCCTCGCCATCGACCAGCTCATCACCGACGACGAGGTCGCCGTCTACCGGCGGGAGCTGGACCGGCTGGTCACCGACCCGGAGATCCGCGCCGATGAGCGCTCGATCGTCGAGCCGAAGTCGAAGGAGATCCGGTCCGTCTTCGAGGTCCACAAGATCAGCGAGGTCTTCGCGGACCTGGTGCGCGACGAGCGGGTCGTGGGCCGGGCGCGGCAGATCCTCGGTTCGGACGTGTACGTCCACCAGTCGCGGATCAACGTCAAGCCGGGCTTCGGCGCCAGCGGGTTCTACTGGCACTCGGACTTCGAGACCTGGCACGCCGAGGACGGCCTGCCCCGCATGCGCACGGTGTCGGTCTCGATCGCGCTGACCGAGAACCACGACACCAACGGCGGACTCATGATCATGCCGGGGTCGCACAAGACGTTCCTCGGCTGTGCGGGCGCCACGCCGAAGGACAACTACAAGAAGTCGCTCCAGATGCAGGACGCGGGCACGCCGTCCGACGAGGCGCTGACCGAGATGGCCTCCGCGTACGGCATCAAGCTGTTCACCGGCAAGGCCGGGTCGGCGACCTGGTTCGACTGCAACGCCATGCACGGCTCGGGCGACAACATCACGCCGTTCCCGCGCAGCAACGTCTTCATCGTGTTCAACAGCGTGGAGAACACGGCGGTGGAGCCGTTCGCGGCGCCGGTGCGGCGGCCGGAGTTCATCGGGGCGCGGGACTTCACGCCGGTGAGGTGAGCGCACCCCCAGGGCCACCGGGCCGGGACCTGTTCGTGTGGGACGGCAGGCCCCGGCCCGGTTTCCGCATGCCGGGCCGTCAGTCGCCGCTGTCCGCCGGCTGACGGCGGCCGGCCGCCGTCA